>NZ_NQFP01000002.1:0-47604 GCF_002271665.1 Terribacillus sp. 7520-G
GTCGGCATCAACCAAACTGGCGGTGCAGCGGATGAAGCTGCTGAAACATTGGATACAGCTGTACAGCACAAAGAGCAGGACGACGGTGCATTTGATTACAGTAATGTAAACAAAATCACGTTTGCCTGTGATGCCGGAATGGGATCCAGTGCAATGGGTGCATCCCTTCTGCGGAAGAAGATGAAGGATGCCGGATTGACTGAAATAACAGTCGATAATGCAGCCATTTCCAATATCCAGGATGATGCCGATATCGTCATCACGCAGAAGAATCTGACAGACCGCGCACGCAATAAACGACCGGATGCTGAGCATATCTCAGTGGAAAACTTCTTGAACAGTCCAAAATATGCAGAACTGATCGAGAACCTCAAAAAGCATCAAGCATAAGTAAGGAGTGATTGAATTGGAATTGGTCAGCAGCAGAGAAAGAAGAATGATCCTGCATTTGCTACGTTCCAGACACCAATTCATCTCCATCCGAGAGCTGGCAGAGCATTTGAATGTCAGCTCTCGAACCATTCATCGGGAATTGAAGCAAGTGGAGCGGACACTCGCTGAGAATAAGCTGTCCTTACTGCGTGTCACCGGATCTGGCATCCGGATAGAAGGAGAAAAAGCTCATATGGAAGCGATGCAGGAACAGCTGCGTGACGCCGTCGAAGTGGACACGACACAGGAAGAGCGGCTGCTCCATTTGCTTTATTTACTCGTTGAAGCTGCCGAGCCTGTCAAAGTTGCCTATCTGGCAAATGAAGTGCAATTATCCAAAACAGCGATATCTGTATATTTGGATGCATTGGAAGCCAGACTGAATGATTATTCGCTGTCCATCAAAAGGCGCCGGGGTGTTGGAGTTGAGCTGGAAGGCGAAGAAAATGAAAAGAGGAAGATCCTTGTCCAGCTCATGATGGAGCAGCTGGATCAAGCATCCATCTATTCCTTCACGAATGACTATGAAGAACAGACATTGCATCAGTTCCTGCAAAACATCATCAAGGAACAGAGTATGACAACGGTGGAGAAATATGTAATGGATCATTTGACCAAACTGTCCTATTCCATCGCAGATAACGCTTATGTTGCGCTTATCACCTATATCAGCATTACGATTCAGAGAATACGGCAGCATAAATTTGTGACCTTATCAGATCCTTTGCTTGAATCTTTACAAAAAACGGAAGAATATGCGATTGCCGCAGCGCTGAGCAGGGAATTGGAAACTACCTTCTCCATTGCATTTCCTGCTTCGGAAATCAGTTATATCGCGGTACAGATCCAAGGGGCGAAGCGGAATGAAACGATACATCGTTCCGACCCGCTGCTCGAGCTCCAGGTGCAAGCTTTCATCCAGATGGTCACAGATGAGATCCAGCTGCCCCAGCTGGAAAAGGATGAGACATTCACAGAAGGTCTGCTCGCCCATATCGAACCAGCGATCAGCCGTGCAAGAGAAGGCATCCAAACGTACAATCCGCTTACAGAAAAGATCGAGCAAGACTACCAGGAGATCGTGGCTGCTGTCCGGCAAGCCCTTGAGACAGTGTTCCCCACTTTTCGTTTTGGGCAAGGCGAGGTCGCCTTCCTGGCATTGCACTTTGCTTCTGCACGGGAAAGACAGCGCAGCAGACAGCGTCTGCATGCCTTGGTTGTATGCGCAAGCGGAATTGGCACTTCCAAGATGCTGGCCAGCAGATTACAAAATGAATTTCCCGAAATTACACAGGTCACATTATCATCCTTCCTGGAATTGAGGGAGATGGACTTGGAAAGGTTCGATTTGCTGATCTCGACGATCAGCCTTGATCAATTCCATCGGGAATACTTGCTTGTCAATCCGCTTCTGCCTGGTCCCGATGTCAAACGCGTAGATGCATTCATCCAGCAAGAGCTGCCGGCCATTTATAAAAAGAGAAAACAAACGGAACCAGCTGAATCCGTTCCGGCATCCCTTCCGGCCATATCAGCTTTTGAGTCCAAATTAGAGGAACTGAAGACTTTGACAGCTGTGATACGAAAGGTTTGGGATAATTTCAAGATCGACGAAACCTATCACCCGCAGCAGATGGACCTATTTACACATATCGATGAACAAGCTGCAGATCTTGGCATCATCGGAAGCCAAGGGCTACTCGCCCCTCTCCTTGAACAAAGAGATCGACTCGGAGGAATGGGGATCCCTGAAACTAAAATGGCCTTGTACCACAGCCGCAACAGCAAAATCGAACAGCCTGCATTTTGGATGATGGCGCTCTCCTCCCCTATCAGGATAAAGGGGATGGATAATAAAGCGATGGAGGCTGACCGCCTTTTCATCCTTGCTGCACCGGACAATTTGCCTTTGAGCTGTTATGAGCTATTCAGCAAGATCAGTATTTTCATTCTGGAAGAGCAAATTCAGCCTCTGATCCGCGCTGCAGACCAAGAAGCACTCAGCAAGGAATTGGCACAGCTGTTCACTGCCCACATCCAGCAATTCACAGATCATTTAGGAGGGTAATCATGCAAGTACTACAAGAAGCGAACATTTTACTGAACACAAAATTGGATAACCAGGAGGATGCCATCCGCAAGGCAGGGCAAATCCTTGTGGATAATGGCTATGTAAACGAAACCTATGTGGACAAAATGATCGAACGCGAAGCATTGACATCGACTTATATGGGAAATTTCGTGGCAATCCCCCACGGTACAGAAGAGGCAAAAGAGGAAGTGCTTGCTTCCGGTATCTCTGTGATCCAGGCACCTGAAGGCGTTACATTCGATGGCAATGAAGTGAAGCTTGTCTTCGGCATTGCCGGCAAAAATAACGAACACCTGGATATCCTTTCGCAAATCGCAATCGTTTGCTCAGAGGAGGAAAACATCGATAAGCTTGTCAATGCAACAAGCAAACAAGAGATCATGGACATGTTCTCCGAGGTGGATGCGTAATGAAAAGCGTACACATTGGTGCCGGCAATATCGGCAGGGGATTTATCGGCGCCCTTCTCTCCCATGCCGATGTCCAAGTGACTTTCGCGGATGTGAACAGAGACATCATCTCCGCCCTGAAAGAAAAGCAACAGTATGAAGTTGTCTATGCACAGGAAGAAGCGCATTCCGAAATGATTACCGGCGTTACGGGCTTGAACAGTGCCACAGAAGAGGAAGCTGTCATCAAGGCTATTGCAGAGGCGGATCTGGTGACTACAGCAGTAGGTCCATCCATCCTGCCGCACGTCGCACCTGTCATCGCCAAAGGACTTGTCCAGCGCGCCAAACAGCCCAAGCCGATCCACGTAATCGCATGCGAAAATATGATCCGCGGTTCGAGTCAATTGCGTGAGTTTGTCATGGCACATGTAGATGAACAGGATAAGGAACAGGTCGAAGGCTATACCGCATTCTGTGATGCTGCAGTTGACCGGATCGTACCAATACAGGAGCACAAGGACTTGCTGACTGTTCAAGTGGAGCCTTATTTCGAATGGGTCGTGGAGAAGAAAAACTGGCAAGGTGAACTTCCGGCAATAGATGCCATCACCTTCGTCGATGACCTGGAGCCTTATATCGAAAGAAAGCTGCTTACAGTCAACACTGGCCATGCCGCCATTGCCTACGCAGGGTATGCGAAAGGTTATGCCACCATCATCGAAGCAATAAAGGATGGGGAAATCCTCGGTCTTGCGAAACAGGCTCTGGAAGAGACAAGTTACTTGCTGCAGGAAAAATGGGGCTTTGACGAAGATGACTTGACCCACTATATCGCGAAAATCCTGCAGCGCTATCAAAATCCATACATTTCCGATAGGCTGACACGTGTAGGCCGCGGACCGATCCGTAAGCTTGGACCGAAAGATAGATTGGTTTATCCAGCACAGGCATTGCTGGATAAAGGCAAATCCGCTGATGCGCTGCTTACCACCATCGCTTATGCATTGGAATTCGATCCAGAAGGCGATGATGAAGCAAAAGAATTGCAAGAACGCATCAAAGCCGAAGGAGCAGCCTCTGCTTTATCCCATATCAGCGGACAGTCCAAAGACAGCGCGCTGGTGACGAAAGCGATTGAAAAATATGAACTCCAAAAAGACAGAGCATAAGCGCTCTGTCTTTTCATTTTGTTTTCAGCAGACGCTTATGCATCCAAATAGCTGCCTGCATACCATCCCCCATTGCGATGCTGACTTGCTCGGAATGGACTGTGATATCCCCGGCGGCCCAGACACCTTCTATACTCGTTTCCTTCGTACGGGGATTATTTTCGATATGTCTGTTCTTATGAAGCTCCACACCCAATGATTCAGCCAGCTTGCTGTTCACCTGGTTCTTTCCGAAAGCGACAAAGGCTTTCTCCGTCCACAGTTTCTCCCCATCTTGTAACAGGAAGCCTTCCAACTGCTCCTCTTCATCGAGCACGACTTCTTGCACCGGCTGTTCATAATACTCAATGGAGTGCTTTTTCAATTTCTCGAAGATTTCCTCAGAAACCGGCTCCTGCTCATGATTGATATAGACAATATCACTCGACCAATAGGAAAGCATGACAGCCAAATTCGCCCCGGCTTCCCCTGATCCAGTCACTGCTGTCCGCTTTCCGCTGATCTCATATCCATCACAATCAGGGCAAACATAAACATCTGTACCAAGCAGCGGATACAGTTCTTTGATCGGTATCCGGTCCGTCACTCCCGTGGCAAATAGCAGCAGTCTGCTGTCATATGTTTTGCCGTCTTCTGTTTTAACCGTAAAGCCTTGTTTCCAATTCTCCACTTCAACTGCTTTTTGATGCTCGACTGCGATACAGCCGTACGATTCCATCTGCTTCCTGCCAAGCTCCAGCAAATGATCACCCGAGACACCATCCGGCCAGCCAATCAAGTTATGATAGCTTTTACACCAATGGGACCTGCCGTCGTTCGGCTTATCCAGAACGAGGACATCCCGCTTATAGCGTCCGAATTGGATGGCTGCCTGCGTACCTGCAATTCCACCGCCTATAATGATTACATCATACATATATTCGCCTCCCATCATTCATGTTCCCGATGTTTACAGCAATGTTTCCGCCCCGTCAGCATAAAGGACACTGCCAGACATATGACCCGAAGCGTCAGAAGCCAGGAAACAGACAATAGAAGCAACATCCTCCGGCTTTCCTGGTCTCCCTTTCAATGGATGCTGTCCCTCAGGGAAAATTTTTGGAATCGTGATTTCAGCCAGATGCTCTTCATCCTTCTTCGTCCGTTCATCGATATTGGTCTCGATCCCTCCCGGACAGACGATATTCACCCTGATACGGTAAGCAGACAGCTCCAACGCAGCCATCTTACCGAAAGCCGTCTGTGCCGCCTTGGATGCACTATAGGCACTCATCCCAAAGCCGGAGAATGTCCGGTTCCCATTTATCGAACTGGTAATGATGATGCTCCCGCCCCGCTCTTTCATATGCGGTATGGCGAACTTGACGGTCAGGAAGGTCCCTTTTGCATTCGTACCAAGTGTCTTATCCCAGTCTTCATCCGATAAATGTTCAATAGGGGAGAGCATACCATTGATCCCTGCATTGGCAAAGACGATATCCAGCCGCCCGAACGCATCAAGCACTTGCCGGTATCCCTGCTTCAGCTGGCTGCTATCAGTAACATCGACTTTCGCTGCCATAGCCGATCCACCCGCTTTCGCGATTTCAGCAGCGGTTTGCTCCAGAGCGCTGGTATCCATATCGAATAACCCTACCCGGACTCCATTCTCAGCGAGCATCCTTGCAGCTGCTTTTCCGATACCAGATCCTGCTCCGGTCACCACTGCTGTTTTCCCGTCCAATGATCCATCCATCCGGTCATCCACTCCTTATCTATTTATATAGTTATTTCCTTACTGCGCCCCAAGTAAAACACCCTTCTAGAAAAGGGGGCGACAAATTGGAATCAGCCCGACAAAAAACCGAACTTGCGAGAAGGATTCACGCAAGTTCGGTTTTATTGCAGGCTGGACGCCGGGATAACGGCTGATCTGAAGCCCTGATTGCCCGGTGTATTTCCTCTATTGATTATCGTTTTCCAAGGCTGAACGTATATGTGCCAAATGATGCTTGCCATGCCAAGCATAGATGCCGATGTTCTCCTTCAAACTCACTTCCCCCGATTCCGGATGCCGGAATGTTCGTTCAAGCTGTTCAGCACGGAGCGAACACAGTAAAACAACCCATTTTCGATGGATGGCTGCAAGCAGATCCATAGCTGATCGAGGAGGCATTTCATAATCCGCAAGCTTCGCCCATTCCGATTCTTCGTAAGGTTTTATGATTGGATTTTCTTCTGTCAGCGCCAATTTGAAGCGGATGTAAGAATTGAGATGGCTATCCGCTAAGTGATGCAGCAGCTGCTTGATATTCCATCCGCCTTCCCGATATGTATAGAGGAATTCAGACTCTGACAGCCCCTTCACAAGCAGGTTCAGCTGCTCGGGCAGCTGGCTGATTTCATCTATCCATCGTCTTATCTGTGCTTCCGATATAGGTCCTTCCAAGTGAAACTTACCGATCGGATATCTACTGTCCATCAAACCCCTCCTTCATTGATTCTGATTTTACCATAAAAAAACTGCGCCCCATGGGCACAGTTTTATCAGGAAACCTGAGAGGCTGCGTTCGCTTCGGTGATTCGGCCTTCCGTCTCTTTATCGAAGAAATGCACCTGACTCATATCGAATAGCAGCTTGCGCCTATCCTTGCCTTTGATATCGGAACGGGCATCCACCCTGGCCACGAACTCCTGTCCAGCCATATCGGCGTAGAGGAAGCTTTCAGCACCCATCAATTCGACAACATTGATTGTCGCTTCCACTTCATGGGCATACTCCAGGCTTTCCTCATAATCGGCATCATGGATATGCTCCGGCCTGATTCCCATTACGACTTCTCCGCTGCCGTACCCAGCTTCCTGCAGCATCTTCTTTTTAGCGGGCGGAAGCTGGAAGGTGACATCCCCCAGTTTAGCTTTGCCGTCTTGAATGGTCACGTTGAGGAAGTTCATGGAAGGTGAGCCGATGAAGCCGCCGACGAACATATTATTCGGATTATCATAAACATCCTTTGGCGCCCCCACCTGCTGGATGATGCCGTCTTTCATGACAACCAGCCGGCTCGCCATCGTCATTGCTTCTGTCTGGTCATGGGTCACATAAATTGTGGTTGTCTGCAAGCGCTGATGCAATTTCTGGATTTCCGCACGCATTTGCACCCGCAGCTTTGCATCCAAGTTGGAAAGCGGCTCATCCATGAGGAATACTTTCGCATCCCGGACAATCGCACGTCCAAGGGCCACCCGCTGGCGCTGACCGCCGGATAGCGCTTTTGGTTTCCGATTCAGATAATCTGTAAGCCCGAGGATCCGACTGGCTTCCTGGACACGTTTGTCGATTTCATCCTTCTTGAATTTGCGGAGTTTCAAGCCGAAGGCCATATTGTTGTACACGTTCATATGAGGGTAAAGGGCATAATTCTGGAATACCATGGCGATATCCCGATCCTTTGGCGGAACGTCGTTCATTCGTTCTCCATCCATATAGAAGTCGCCGCCTGAGATTTCTTCCAAACCGGCAATCATACGTAAGGTGGTCGATTTTCCGCATCCGGAGGGACCAACGAAAACGATGAATTCTTTGTCATCTATCTCTAAATTGAAATCTTCTACCGCCGTCACGTTCTTATCATAAACCTTTTGGATATTCTTCAACTGTATCTTCGCCATGTAAGCGCCTCCTTTTTGTATACCTTTACTTTACCTCTTTTTGGATTTTCATACCATTTGGCACTTGCACAAAATGTAAGCGCTTTTATTGTGCGTTATGCCAAAGAAGCGCAGCTTAGCCACGCTTCATATCCCCATCTTCCAACAGCAGCACCTCATCGAGGAAGACTGTCGGGGCCTTCACTACGCAATCAATATGGACACCAGCTGCGACAGTCCCGCCAAATGTATTATTGCTTCCAAAGGCGATGTGGATCGTCCCATACACTTTCTCATCTTCCAGGACATTTCCTGTTATCCGCGCTTTATCATTTGTGCCGACACCGAATTCCGCTACATTGCGACCATCTCCGTCACCAAGCATTCGCAGCAGCATATCTCCTTGCCTGCCGGTAGCTGCCGTCAAACGGCCTTCCTCGATTGTAAGCAGAATCGGTTCCTCCACCTTGCCAAGTCCTGAAATGGAGCCATCAATCCATATCCGCCCTGAAGCAGTACCTTCCACTGGCGCGATGAACGCTTCACCCGACGGCAGATTTCCGGACTGTCCCTTTTTCCGGTATATGCCCGTACTGGGGACACCGCTGCGGCCCTTGATCGAGAATGTCAGCTCTTCTCCACCCTTGCTGATTATCACTTCTTTTGTTTGACTCAATTTTTCCGTAACTTCAAATGTCATTTTTTCGACTTGATCGTAGTCTGCACTGATGGCACCTTCCAGGAACATATCGTATGTAATCCCAGGCATCGTCGCCACACGGACCCCAGCGGCTACGGCATCCTTTTTCGCCTGTGTATGTGTCAGGGAATGCTCCGTGATGCATACAGCTGCATCACAATGCTTCATTGCTTCAGCAATGACGCTTGGCGGTTCCTGACCGGATTTCTCCCTGTCCTGCATGATAAGCAGCAATGTTTCAGCGCCAATGGATCTGCCGGCTGCATAGAGAGCTTCCGCCAGCTCCTTTTTACTGTCATCCGTGACGATCAGCAATGTTTCTTCCTCTCTCAGTGTCAAGCTGCTGATCAAGGCATTCCTGCTATTGTCCACCAATTTACTTCCCATTCGGACATCCCTCCTGTTTCTCTCTATTATACACAAAGAAACCGCCCGCTTAAGCAGACGGTTCCAGATTCAGATAAACAGAAGCAAACTGATTGCCATCACCATCATGCCGCTGATCAATCCATAAATCGAAGTATGTCCTTCATCATATTTCTTGGCAGCCGGCAATAATCCATCGAGTGAAATGAACACCATGATCCCAGCCACGGCGGCAAAGATGATCCCAAACATGATATCGTTCAAAAACGGCATCAAAACGAGGTACGCAAGTATGGCTCCAACTGGTTCCGACAGACCCGATAAGAAAGAAAGACCGAAAGCCTTCTTCTTATTGTTTGTCGCAAAATAGACTGGAACAGCGACTGCAATCCCCTCCGGGATATTATGGATCGCGATGGCGATGGCAATGGCTACCCCAAGGGAAGGATCCTGCAAGGCAGAAGTGAAGGTGGCTATACCCTCCGGAAAATTATGGATGGCTATTGCCAGCGCAGTGAAAGTACCCATTTTAAGCAAGGCCTGATTTTGAACCGGGCTGTCCATCTCCTCGACTTTTTTGCCCTCATGCGGATTGGATTGCTTCGGTATCACTTTATCAATCAGTGCGATGAGGAGCATCCCGCCAAAGAACCCGCCTACCGTCGCCCAGTTGCCTGCTTGGATGCCGATGGCCCCGGTCAAGGCATCCTTTGCCTTGACGAAGATTTCCACCATCGACACATAAATCATCACCCCAGCAGAAAACCCGAGACTGAGGGATAAGAATTTTGTATTCGTTGTGGAAGTGAAAAATCCCATCAGACTGCCTATTCCTGTTGCAAGCCCTGCCATCAGGGTCAAACCCAAGGCCAGTAATACATTTTCGTCCATCGTTGCCCTCCTCGTTCTGCTACAATCTACTTCCTTTTATTATGCACCATAACAATAAAGTTTCCTAGTGGAAACTTATAAACATGGAAGTTCCGATTCCTTTCCTACTATATGGCGGTGACTTGCTTAAGTTGACAAGAAAAAAAGCTGGCAATTGGATTGCCAGCCCTGCCTATTCCAATGCCTCGACGAACTCCATATTGACTAGCTCTTCGTATTTATAATCTCCTTTGTATACACCGGTCTTCGTCACTACATCCATCGTTTTATCCGTTGCTTCCTTTGTGATATAGCCATCCTTGCTCCAAAGTTCATCAGCATAAGCCCGGTCCAGTGATGCTTGCAGACTCGCTTCCTCTGTTGTCGGGAACTCCTTTTTCAAAACCTCCATAGCCATTTCCTTATCCTCATCTACCGCTTTTAAAGCTTTCGTGATAGCTCTTACAAACTTCTGGACTGTTTCAGGATCCTCTTCAATCGTGGATTGCTTTACACTGATGACGCTGTATGGGTAATCTCCCAAACTAGGAAATCCATAGAACGGTTCATTCCAGACTCCCTTTTCAATGCCATCGTATATTTGCGGTTCGGCTCCATTGGCAATATCTGCCTGGCCATTCTCCACCAAGGATACAACGGCACTTGCATCGGCAGGCTCTTCAAGGAATACGTCTTTGCCTGGCTCCATCCCCAACTCCATGATCAAGTAACGTGTCAGCAAGTTCGGGCTGCCTCCATAGCGCCCTGCTGCAATTGTCTTCCCTTCGAGATAAGCTGCCAATACTTCCTCCGATGCACCTGCCGGAGGTGTATCGCCGCCAGCCATCAAGTAGACATTGGCCCGATTGACGACATTGACGACCGATACAATGGGATCATTCGAGTCGATATTGGCGAGTGCATTGGAATCCGGACCGGCGATATTCCCCCAGGCATCCCCGCTTACGACAGTCGTTACATGCGCTCCGCCAGTTGCAGTGACCACTTCCACATCCAAACCTTCCTCTTCAAAATACCCTTCATGTATAGCTGCATAGAGCGGCAGATAGCCAGTCAAATGCACCGGTTCTGCAATGGTTATTTTCTTCAGCTCCTCTTTCTCACTGCCGCCACCTGCACATCCTGCCAGGATACCAAGCAGGACAGCCAAAAAGAACACGCCAAACCACCGTGCTTTTTTCATGGGACACCTCCTATTGTTTTGGCTCTTGACCTCGAAGCAATAATTTTTCCAAGCTGACCGTCCCTGCATACATGAGCAAAGACAATATCGACAATACGACGACACCGACCCACACAAGGTCGATATCCAAAATTTGACCTGCATATAAGATCATCCTGCCAATTCCTTGACGGGAGCTGATGAACTCCCCGACGATCGTTCCCGCAAGCGCCAATGCAATATTGATGCGCAGACTGCTTACAATCCAAGGCATCGTTGTCGGAACGACCACTTTCGTAAAAACATGTCTGCGTTTGGCTCCTAAGGAATACAGCAGTTTTTCCAAATCCTTATCGACTGCTTTGATGCCGCTATGAGCAGCCAGTGCTGTGACGATGACAGTCATCAGGAATGCAAGCATCACCTTGGAAAAGAACCCGATGCCAAACAAAATGACAATGACCGGACCAAGCGCCAGTTTCGGAATCGCATTGAAAGCAATCAAGTATGGTTCTGATATTCGTGAATAGTAAGCGGACCACCAAAAAGACAGCCCGACCAGTGAACCGATAAGCGTCCCGGACGCAAATCCAGCCAAAGTAGCAAGCGATGTATAGACCAAATCACTCCAAAGCGTGCCTTCCAGGAAAGCAACCTTGGCAGTTTCATAGATTGTACTCGGACTGCTCCAATAATATGGATCCATCACTTCATATCGTGTCAGGACCTCCCATAAGATAATCACGAGCACACCGAGACCGATCTGACCTCCAAACACTATCCGCTTCATTCGCTGCTGGCGTTTTTTCTCATCCTCGATGTAGCGTTTTTTTTCAGGTTTTGCCATTCTCTTTCGGTTCCTCTCTAAGCAAATCCAGCAATGTTTGCTTTAATGATATGAATTTATCCGATAACAATGTTTCCTCTGTACGAGGCCGCTCCAGTTCCACATTGATTTTTGCCTTCAGTTTTCCTGGCCGCTGAGACAAAACATAGATGTCATCCGATAAGAAAATCGCTTCGTCTATATCATGTGTGATGAAAAGAATCGTTTTCTGGAAATCCTCCCAGATACGAAGCAGCCACTCTTGCATCTGCAGCCTAGTCTGTGCATCCAATGCTCCGAATGGTTCATCCAGCAAGATGATGTCCTGGTCATACAAAAGCGTCCGCAGCAATGCGGCCCGCTGACGCATACCTCCTGATAACTCCGGAGGATAATTGTTTTCAAAGCCTTGCAACCCATACCTTTCAAGTAATGGCTGCGCCCTTTTCCTCGCCTCCCGTTTCGATATACCCTTTACTTCCAAGCCAAGAATCACATTATCCAAGATCGTCCTCCACGGCAGCAGCAGATCCTTCTGAAGCATATAACCGACATAGCCACTCTTGCCGACGATATTCTCTCCATCCAAAAGAATCTTTCCAGTGGTGGGCTTGATAAGCCCGGCAATCATATTGAAGAGTGTCGATTTGCCACAGCCGCTGGGGCCAATGATACTGACAAAACGTCCTGCAGGTATTTGCATTGTCGTCTCCTGCAATGCAACCACTTCCTGACCGTCGCGTCTGAATATCTTACTGGCATCTATGACTTTTAATTTATACATGGCGCCACTCCTGTCATTTCTATAGACCCATCATACGCAGGAGGGTGCTGAATGATTACAAATTATTGGCATGTCCAGCATAAATTCCCTTATTTCAGCAAAAAGCACAAAAAAACAGCCCGCACAGTCGGATATGCCACGCAACATATCATCTGTACAAGCTGTAAGACAAGCCGAACAATGCATTCTGCTTGCAAATGAGAGGGATTAACCGAGAACATGACGAATGTTTGGTTACAGTTCGTTAGTTACCCGAAAATCTTACCCTTACTTTAGCATAGGGAATATAGGATGACAGCAAATTTGTAAGATTATATGACACCCTTTTTACAAGAAAACAGCCAGCGCATGTTTGCACTGGCTGTAAATGTCATAATACTTTACTCAAGAAAGCCTTCGTCCGTTCTTCCTTCGGATTGTTGAAAATATCCCCCGGTTTCGCTTCCTCCACGATATAACCGCCATCCATGAACAAGACACGATCACCGACTTCGCGAGCGAAGCCCATTTCGTGCGTGACAACGATCATCGTCATCCCTTCCCTGGCGAGCTGTTTCATGACCTCCAGCACCTCCCCGACCATTTCCGGATCAAGTGCAGACGTCGGTTCATCGAACAGCATCACCTTCGGCTCCATGCACAAGGCACGGGCAATGGCAACCCGCTGCTTTTGTCCGCCGGATAGGGACTCAGGATAAACACCTGCCTTATCTTCCAGGCCAACCTTTCGCAGCAGCGCCAGCGCCTTTTCTTCCGCGTCCTTCCTTTTCCACTTGCGGACGACCATCGGGGAAAGCATGATGTTCTCCAGCACCGTTTTATGAGGGAACAGATTGAACTGCTGAAATACCATGCCTACGTCTGTCCGTACCTTATTGATATTCACTTTTTTATCAGAGATGTCCGTTCCTTCTATATAGACGTGACCATCCGTAATATCCTCGATGCGGTTGAGACAGCGAATGAAAGTGGATTTACCGGAACCGGAAGGACCGATGACCACGACTACTTCCTTTTCCTTGATTTCGACATTAATGTCCCGCAGCACCTCGAGATCGCCGAAGGTTTTTTTTAGGTTTTTTACGCTGATCATCTGTCGCATACTTCCTTTCTAAAAAGCCCTGTACATATGATAATACTAAACAAACGACAAAATACAAAACCGCCACTGCCAAATATGGCTCCCAGACCCGGGAATATGCGCCAACTGCCACCCTGCCCCAGTAAAATAGCTCCGGCGCTGCAATGACCGCTCCAAGTGAAGAATCCTTCACCAAGACGATGAATTCGTTGCCCAGCGGCGGAATCATCCGCTTGAATGCCTGTGGCAGTACAACATGCCGCAGCACTTGTGCGTGATTCATTCCGAGACTGTATGCAGCCTCACGCTGCCCCTTATCTATCGAATTGATACCGGCACGGAAAATCTCTGCAATGTAAGCAGCAGAATTCAATGCCAATGCCACAATCAAGGATATCAGCGGCTCTGGCGGCTTGATGAAAATAGGCATCACCGCAAAGTGAATCAAGAAAATCTGTACGAGCAGCGGCGTGCCCCTGAAAATATTCACATACCAAATGAACGGCAGGCGAAGAATCGGATTGGAAAGGCTCTTCCCCATTCCGATCAGCAAACCGATGACAGCCCCGATGAGGAATCCAATCAATGATGCCAATATCGTGTAGCCAAGGCCTCTCATGAAGAAAGGCAAATACTCTCCAATAATTTCCCATCTAAAATCCATTTTTTTCACCTCAGTATAACTGATAAAACAAAACGTAAATATAGCGTAACGGATATGATCGTTACGCTATATGATCCTCCTTATGGCTGCGCACTCTCAAGAGCTTCGATATCCGGAGTGCCTTCAAACCATTCTTGATAGATTTCCTCATACGTTCCGTCTTCCATGATCGTTTGTATAGCTTCGTCTATCTTTTCCTTATGCTCGCTGTCTTTCGGAAGCAGCATACCGTAATATTCCTTCTCGAAATTATCTTCATCTTCAATCAGTTTAAGATTGGCATCAGGATTGTTTTTCGCATAATGCTGTGCTACGGCAATATCCGTCACCACAGCTTCCACATCACCGTTCTGCAATGCCATCATTGTTGCTGCAGATGAATCGTATTTTGACAGATCACTGCTGTTATCCCCAACCAGTTTCTGTGCTGCCTCATCACCAGTCGTACCATTCTGTACGCCGATTTTCATTCCTTTGATATCTTCAGCAGACTGGATATCCGTTCCCTCCGGTACCGCGATGACTTGTGTTGCTTCGAAATAAGGCACAGAGAAATCATACGTTTCTTTTCTTTCATCCGTTATTGTTATACCAGCCATCCCTGCCTGCAGCGTTTCATCCTCCACTCCAACAAGCATCGGATCCCAGCCTGTGTTTTTATATTCATAATCCAGCCCTGCTTCTTTCATGATTGCATCCAGCAAATCGGCATCAAATCCGACGATTTTATCTCCTTCCATCGATTCAAAAGGAGCGAATGTCGCTTCTGTACCGATCGTGAGCTTCCCCTCGCCGGATCCGCTTGATTCTTCATTGGATATACATGCACTTAAAAATAAAACACAGATAAGGCCAGCCGCTGCCATGAGCTTCTTTACTGATTTCATAATCGATCTCCCTTTTCTATCTATATTGTAAACTTGCAATAAAATCTATAAATATTCATTCTGGTTCATTTATTTTACATAACATCCTATGTCTTGTAAATATAAAAATAGAACTAATCCTTCCTTTTCGACTATTCCCGCATTTTAAATTATCAGTAAATTGTGATTTTATGTTACAGTACAGATATACCAAAGGAAAGCGGGGAGACATATGACAGCGACCAGCGACACTTTTGCCAAGGAATTCGAGTGGCTGATAGAACTTCAGCAAGTCCGTGATGCACTTTATTTTCTCAAACAGGATAATGAACAGACAACCAAGGATCAAATAGAGGTGACCGAAGTGGAGGCCCCTCCATTCCATGAGGACACACGCGCCGCCTTTTTTAAAGAGAAAATGGCTGCATACGGCTTGGAAAATTTGAAGACAGATGCCGAAGGAAATGTATATGGTATACGAAAGGGCAGCGGCAGCGGACCTACAGTTGTCATTGCAGCCCATCTGGATACCGTCTTCCCTGCCGGAACGAAGGTGAAGGCAACTATCGAGGATGGCATTGTGCATGCCCCGGGGATCGGAGATGACGGCCGCGGTTTGGCTGTATTGCTGACATTGCTGCGCAGCTTGGAAGAAAATAAGATCGAAACAGAAGGCGACATCATCTTCCTGGCGGATGTCGGGGAAGAAGGTTTAGGGGATTTACGCGGGATGAAGGCATTTTTCCGCGAAAACACAAATGTGGATGGCTTCATCTCCGTGGAGCCGGGTGCTCCTGGCGACTTGATTTATTGCGGTGTCGGAAGCAAGCGTTATAATGTCACCTTTAAAGGGAAGGGCGGTCATAGCTTTGGGGACTTCGGCACGTCGAGCGCCATCCATGCAGCCGGGAGAGCTATCGCTGCATTGGCGGATATGACTGTTCCCGAGGATCCAAAGACGACATACAATGTCGGAACGATCCATGGCGGCACATCCATCAATACCATCGCCCAGCATGCCGGCTTCCAGCTTGATTTACGCTCTGTATCAAGCGAGGCTCTGGCTGAATTGGAGGAAAATGCATTGGCACATATCGAAGAGGCTGCCCAGGCAGAGGGCGAAGCATGGCAGCAGCCTGGCAGTATCTCGGTG
The DNA here is from genome assembly GCF_002271665.1 of Terribacillus sp. 7520-G. NCBI lineage: Bacteria > Bacillati > Bacillota > Bacilli > Caryophanales > Bacillaceae > Terribacillus > Terribacillus sp. 7520-G. Next base: position 16,209 of record NZ_NQFP01000002.1, read on the forward strand.
ACGATAGAACTTGTCGGGGACAGACCTGCAGGCAGCCAGCCAAAGGATGCTCCGATTCGTCAGATCGCCCTGCAGGCTGCCGATGCCCTGGGCATCGAGGTCGAACGGGAAGAGCCATTGAGTACCGATGCAAATGTGCCGATCAGTCTTGGCATCCCCGCCCTGACACTCGGCGGAGGCGGTACAAGCGGCGGACATCATACGCTCGAGGAATTCTTTGATCCCACCGATGCTTTTTATGGACCGCAGCGAATTCTGCTTTCCTTACTCGGTATGGTCGGCATCAAAGATACCATTGCTCCATTACTGCCTATCCGGGAACAAAAATGAGCAAGGACCGCTAATGCGGTCCTTGCTCATTTTTCAATTATGCGGAGGATATTCATATTGGATATCATCCCATTTGCGTGAATACTTGACATTCAAGTCCACCCCTTCGAAATACCACGCATCCGAACGTTCGACAAAGTACGTAATCCCTTGCACTTCTTCACTCGCAATCGGATCATTTGGCATTTCAGCTGTAATGCCGAGTGAGAACCCTTCTTTAATGCCACCGAAACCGCCATAGCGGACATAAAAACGCACCGCGCTGCCTGGTTCAAGATCCATTTCCTGAACGAACCAATTCGATGCAGGCTTTGTAACGGAGATTTGCATAATTTCACCCCTTCTATACAACTATAACAAATAGTGACAAAGTGTACCTCATCCGACAAAAATCACGTGAAATCGTTGATAAATATTAATAAAAAGTTTACAATCTCTAGAGGGAAGTTTACAAAAAATTATCATTATATGTTCCCAGGAACGACCTTATTCAAACACCATTCGGAGGTTTTGTAATGTTCAAGAAGAAACAAGACAAATTCTCTTTGCTTTTAGCTGATATAGCAAAGAATATTGATGAGACTGCAGAGTATTTTGTTACTTATAAAGTAAAAGATGAGTCTACATTATCTGAGTTCTCCAATAAATTAAAGGAATTCGAAGTAAAAGGTGATAAGCATGTACATACAATCATCAAAGAACTGAACCATGCCTTCATAACACCAATCGAACGGGAAGACATCCTTCAGCTTACGAACAGCTTGGATGATGTCCTGGATGGGATGGAAGAATTCTCAGGTATGATGGATACTTACGGCATCTATTCTTCCGACAGCTTCATCGATCAATTTACAGATGAAATTCGTTCCTGTGCCAAGGAAATCTTGATCACCGTCGATCTGCTATCCCATAACAAGCTGAAAGAGATCCAAGAACACGCAATCAAAATCAAGGCGCACGAGCAGAATTGCGATACGATTTTCCGTAAATCCTTGAAACAGCTCTTCCAGAAGGAAAAGGATCCTATCAAAGTGATTCAGTACAAGGAATTGTACTATATCCTGGAAGAAATCGCCGACAGCTGTCAATCTGTTGCGAATAATCTTGAAACAATCATCATGAAGAATTCGTGAGGCATAAACAATGGATGTATTATTAGTACTGACCATTCTAACCGTCATCTTTGCCCTTGCATTCGACTTCATCAACGGATTCCATGATACAGCCAACGCCATCGCCACTTCCGTTTCGACAAAGGCTTTGAAACCAAGGCATGCCATCATTTTGGCTGCGGTCATGAATTTCGTCGGTGCCATGACTTTTACCGGCGTGGCGAAAACAATCACAAGTGATATTGCCAATCCGAACGAAATCGTCAATGGCTCTGTCGTCATCCTTGCTGCACTGATCGCCGGGATTGCCTGGAATCTGATTACCTGGTACTACGGTATCCCGAGTAGTTCTTCCCATGCGATCATCGGTTCCCTGGCAGGTGCTGTCATCGCGTCGAGCGGCTTTGCCATCTTGAATTTGGAAGGGTTCCTGAATATCCTGGAAGCATTGATCCTTTCCCCGATCCTGGCTTTTGTTGTAGGTTTCATTCTTTATAACATCATCAAGCTGATTTTCAGGGAAAAGAACTTGCCGAAGACGAATAAGAATTTCCGTCGTGTGCAAATCCTGACTGCAGCATTGCAATCATTCACCCATGGGACAAACGATGCCCAAAAAGCAATGGGGATCATCACGATGGCATTGATCACAGCCGACCTGCATTCTTCGACAGATATCCCATTATGGGTACAAGCAGCCTGTGCGACTGCAATGGGGCTTGGTACTTCCGTAGGTGGTTGGAAAATCATCAAAACAGTTGGCGGAAAAATCATGAAAATCCGTCCAGTGAATGGTGTTGCTGCCGATTTGACTGGTGCGTTCATCATTTTCGGCGCCACTTATATTCATCTGCCGGTAAGTACGACGCATGTCATCTCCTCCTCCATCATGGGGGTTGGTGCAGCACATCGCCGCAAAGGTGTAAACTGGGGAACAGCGAAACGGATGGTCATCACATGGTTCATCACGCTGCCGATCACAGCTTGCCTGGGCGGACTGATGTATTTCATCTTGAACATCTTCTTCTGATACAGCAAAAACACGCTTGGAGATAACCAAGCGTGTTTTTTTAATCTTTTCGCAACCGTCTTGCCAAGACATTTCCCAGCGTCTGCATTGCTTGTACAAGTATGATCAGGATGATGATGACTACATACATGACTTCAGGCTCAAAACGCAGGTGGCCATATTGATAGGCCAAATCCCCAAGGCCGCCGGCACCTACCAGGCCAGCCATTGCCGTAGCCCCGATTAAACCGATTGTTGCAATGGTCAATCCCAAAATCATCGTGGAACGTGCTTCCCTTATGATGACACTCCAAATTATCTTGCTTGTGGAAATGCCCATGGATTCATACGCCTCGATGACACCTTTATTGACCTCCAGTAATGCCGATTCCATCAAGCGCGCAATATAAGGTGCTGTATAAACAACGAGCGGCAGGATTACGCCCTGGACTCCGATCGTTGTCCCAACCACCGCTCTCGTCAAAGGCAGGAGCAGGAACAAAAGGATGATGAAAGGGATGGATCGGATAATGTTGATGACCGTGTTCACAATCGAATAAAATACGCGGTTCTCAGCTTGTCCGCCTTTTCTTGTCATGACCAGCAAAATACCCAATGGAAGTCCGATCACGATGGAAATAGCCAATGAAATACCTGTCATCAGCAATGTCTGCCAAAACGCCTCCGTGATGTCCGTACCCCATTCCGTCCAGAACTCGGCGATCATGACGCCACCTCCTCAACCGTTACATGCTGTGCTTCCAAATACGCAATCGCCTTCTCCACTTCCGTTTTATCTCCCTGCAAGTGAATAAGCAATTTGCCGACGGAGCTCGCTTTCAGCTGATCGATTCCTCCTGCCAGTATACTCGGAACGACATCGAATTTCTTTGTGATGGCCGCAAGGAACGGCTCATTCGAAGCTTCCCCGATGAACGTCAGTGAAACGAGACGCCCTGTTGCAGACAGCCCTTCCTTCACACTATCAGGAATTTCGAAGTTCGCTTCATCAAAGACAAATTTCCGGGTCTGCGGATGCTTCGGCTTGGTGAAGACATCGATGACGGATCCTTCTTCCACCAGCTCTCCTTGATGCATGACACCGACACGGTCACATATGCGCTGGATGACATCCAGCTCATGTGTGATCAAGAAGATGGTGATGCCAAGCTCCTTATTCACGCGGAGCAATAATTCAAGGATGGAAGACGTTGTATTCGGATCCAAAGCACTCGTCGCTTCGTCACTCAGCAGCACTTCCGGCTCTTGCGCAAGTGCTCTTGCAATGGCCACCCGCTGCTTCTGACCGCCGGATAATTGAGCTGGATAGACATTCTTCTTTTCCTCAAGGCCCACTATCTTCAAATATTTATCAACGCGCCCTTTGATTTCATCCTTCGGCACTTTACTCAGCTTCAAAGGTCTGGCAACGTTCTCGTATACCGTAGCCGTCGTCAGCAGATTGAAATGCTGGAATATCATACCGATTTTCCCTCTTGCCTTACGAAGCTGAGCCTTCTTAAGCGTCGTGAGTTCCACGCCGTCGACGAATACTTCCCCTTGAGTCGGACGTTCCAATAAATTGGCACAGCGGATCAGGGTGCTTTTCCCTGCTCCGCTGAATCCGATTATGCCATAGATTTCACCTTTATTGATTTTCAAGGAGACGTCTTTCAACGCCTCCACTTTTTTCTTGCCGGTGGTAAAGGTTTTCGATACATTCTTCAATTCAATCATATTGCTTCCCCCTTACCAGCTTGGAACGACAGATCCCTGGAATTCATCTTCCACAAACTGTTTTACTTCATCGGACTGGTAGATTTCTTGAATCTTCTTCACAATTTCATCGTCCTTGTTCGCTGATCTTACAACAAAGTAGTTGGACCATGGATTGTTTTCCGATTCCTCTGCAAAGATAGCATCATCATTGATATTCAAATCAGCTCCCATTGCAAAGTTTGTATTTATTGCCGCTGCCGCCACTTCCGGAAGCTGAGCCGGAAGCTGGGAAGCATCCAATTCGACGATTTCCAGATTCAGCGGATTTTCTACGACATCTTTAGCCGTTGCGGAGTTTTCCGCCTCCGGATCCACTTTCAATACGCCTGCCGACTCAAAGAGTTTCAACGCACGATATTCGTTGGCAGGGTCATTCGGTACAGCGATTTTGTCTCCCTCTTTCAACTCGGAAATATCCGAAATCTTATCTGTATAAATCCCCATCGGGAAAGTCAAGGTCTTGAATACTTCCTCTAATTCATATCCTTGATTCTTCACTTGATCTTCCAGGAAAGGAAGTGTCTGATAGCTGTTCGCATCCAGACTGCCATCATCCAGCGCACTGTTTGGTGTATTGTAATCATTGAATGTCTTGATTTCGACATCGATTCCTTCATCCGCTGCCAATTCTTTTACTTTTTCCATGACTTGCTCATGCGGTCCCCCGCTGACACCCACCAAAATTTTATCATTTGCCAGCGCAGCAGATTTATCATTGCCGCACGCTGCTAAAAATAACGCCAATAATCCGATAAGTCCAAAACTTAAGATTTTTTTCATGTTGCTCTCCCCTTTTTCCTTCGCTGTTATCAACTACAATAAAAAAGCGCCTCTCCGGATTAAGAGAGGCGCATGGTATACATATGCACTAATTCTCTTATCTCTCAGTACGGCTTTTCGCCGTCTGCAGGAATTAGCACCTGATCACTGATCTGGTTGCCGGGCTTCATAGGACCTGTTCCTCCGCCACTCTTGATAAGAATTTCATTATACTTTTGTTGTTGATCTGTTTGTTACTTTACCTCCCAATCCAAACGTTGTCAATATAATTTCAAAAATAATAGAAAAATTATCCCGTTTCCCTGGTAGTCCCGTCATCCGAAAAGATAATGGGATTTGTTTGGCTGTATGGTTCCGCAACGATTCATGTACGGCATCAAACGAGCGATTGATCAATTCCCAAAGAGCGACAGGATCCCGCTTCTTTTTCATGTCCATCCTGAAATCCGCTCTCCGATATGACTACTATTATCATAAATTTGATATATTTGCGGAAGAGCGAAAAGGCAAAAGAATCACCCCTGAATTCCTGCGCGAATGGTCGGTTCATCCTAAATATGCATCAGCGTCAAGGAGCGCATAAAAAATTCATCCATAGCCGGAAAAGATGAACAAGAGCCGGATGTCAGACATCCGGCTCTCCTGTGTACAAGGCCTCCCAACACATACGTACACACAGCTATTCTCTTTGTATGCCAAAGCGGGCATTGATTTGACCACGCAGCATTTGCTGGCGGCTTTCCCGTTCCGCTTCCTTCCTCTTGTCTCTCAGCATCTGCTGACGAATTTCGAAGGTTTGCACACCCTCTTCCCTTTTGTTGGCGATTTCGATCAATTGCTCTACATCCGAAAAAGAGTACTTGCGATTTCCCTTCGCTGAACGTTCCGGAAAAATGAGCTTGCGTTCCTCGTAATAACGAATCTTGCGTTCAGTCAGACCAGTCAGCTCGCTCACAATGCCGATTGTGATCACTTTCCTGTTCTTATAAGAAGGCTCATTACTCATCTGTTCACCTCATCACCATGTGCTGTTACTTAACATTATACCGCAACTTTCCATTCATCCTAGTATTATGTAAGGAAACCTAACAAACAACAAAAAAGTTCGTCAGCATCGCTTACATGTTTGATGCATGGCAATTTGGATATACGTATACTGAACGTAACAGCAAAAAGAGATACCGGAAAGGAGCGTCTTGCACGTGGCATATGATCAGGAAGCCCTTGATTTAGCCAAACAGATTGTGGAACTCGACCTGAAGCGCGATGAGTGCTGGGAAGATCTCGCAGCACTCGCTGGGGATAAAGCATTCGAATTGCTTCGACTCGTTCAGAATAGATGATACATGCAAAAGGAGACCCGTAAAATGGTGTGCCCCCCAGAAGTTACCAAAACTTTTGGGGAGGCAGTTCAAAATAGGTCTCCTTTTCTCATTTCACATAATTCGGATAATCTGTGATGATACCATCGACACCTGCTCGGATCAGCGGCTGGACTTCCCCCGGTGCCCGGACCGTCCATGGCATGATACGCATTCCGCGTGAATGGATCCTACTAACCAATGTATCGTCCAGCGTCACATTGGTGAAATGTGTATTCACATAATCTGTATAAGCAGCAAGCTTATCAAGTTTGCGATTGGTAAGATCGGCACTTCTTGACGTCAGCACGCCAAGCGGCACATATGGCAGCAGCTGGGAAAGATAAGCAACCGATCCAAAATTGAATGACTGCAGGATTACCTCTTCATGCAAGACATTGGCCAATTCATATCGCTCCAGCAATTCTGCGCAAGCTTCCTCTATTCCGTCATAGAGTTCAGGGGACTTCAGTTCAATGAGGAACTTTGTCTTCCCCTTATACCGTCTGATCACATCCTCCAGCAGCGGGATACGCTGCCCTTCATATACAGAATCATATCCTGCGCCCACATCATAATTCTGCAAGGAAGCAAAGGTAAGGTCCTTAACAAATACAGTCTCTGACGGTGCATTGGCTGCTGTACGATTGATGGATGTATCATGAATGACGACAAGCTGGCCATCCTTTGTCATTTGTACATCCAGCTCAATAAAGTCAGCGTTCATCTCCAGAGCCAAATCGAAAGCAGCAATTGTATTCTCGGGCGCGAATCCAGAAGCACCGCGATGTGCGATAACAGGCATGATACTTCGGTGAACGGACTGACTATCGAGGGATTTAGTGGTTACGGACTCGTACGATGGACTAAACTGATTTGTCATTCGGATCATCTCCCTGGGGTTATCTGGATTGTAATCTTCGTAAGATCGTAATCTTCGAACTTTGGACAGTGATCTTTCCTTATTTTCTTGTACTTTCAATATAAAGGCTTTTTATTAAGGGGATGTTGAGCTGCTGTTTAGAATGATGCAGCTTATCTTAAGAACATGTAAACATACAAAGGCGCCACAAGCCACGTTTGCAGATTGCATACTTAGGGAATGCTAGTAGTACAGCACAATACAACAATAATTCTGGAGGTAGTTATCATGAGTTTCATCTTATATCTCATCGTCGGCGGTATCATCGGCTGGCTTGCCGGATTGATCCTTGGACGTGATGTTCCGGGAGGCATCATCGGAAATATCATCGCCGGTATCATCGGAGCCTGGTTGGGCGGACTGATTTTCGGCGATTTCGGCCCTGACTTGGCGGGTATGGCCATCATCCCGGCCTTGATTGGCGCCATCATCTTTGTTTTCGTGTTGAGCCTCATTTTACGCGGAATGCGCAAAAAGTAACAGAACATGAAGGGACTTGCAGGTCATATGACCTGCAAGTCCTTTTTTCATTGCCCGAATGTATGAGCTTTGTAAAAACAAAGCTCATTTCCTGCCTCCGTGTAAACGCTTTTTTATTTCCACTTCACAATAGCTCAATTTTCACTCGTTATAGTATAGATGAATTTTCAGAAAGGAGCAGATTATGACACATGTTGAGCTGGCGGGATTGAAGAAGTCATACGACGGAAAGAAAAATGTAATCAATCAAGTGGATTTGCAGCTGCAGCAAGGAGAGTTCTTCGTCCTTGTCGGTCCCTCTGGCTGCGGGAAGAGCACCATACTGCGCATGATTGCCGGTCTGGAGCAGATTACAGGCGGGGACTTATTCGTGAATGGCAAGCGGATGAATGAGGCCCCACCGAATAAGCGGGATTTGTCCATGGTTTTCCAGAATTATGCCCTCTACCCCCACTTGAATGTGGAACAGAATATCACTTTCGGCTTACATACAAAGAAGATTTCACGCGAGGAACAAAGGCGCCGCTGTCTGGAAGCTGCTGATATGCTTGGCTTGACAGATTACCTGAAACGCAAACCGCGGGAATTATCCGGCGGTCAAAGACAGCGGGTCGCTTTGGCCAGGGCCATCGTGACCCAAGCCCCTCTTTGCCTGATGGACGAGCCCCTATCCAATCTGGATGCAAAACTGCGTACCAGGATGCGCTCGGAAATCAGACAGATACAGCGGAAACTGGGAATCACGATGATTTATGTCACACATGACCAGACCGAGGCAATGACGATGGCAGACCGGATGATGATCCTGCATGAAGGCGTACCGATGCAAATCGGCAAACCGCTCGATATTTACAATCATCCTGCCAATACCTTCGTCGCGACCTTCATCGGATCACCTGCCATGAATGTCATGGAAGCAAATGTGTCACCAAGCAGGATCACGCTGTCCCCGCAATGCATCTTGCCGAATCCGATGAAAGGAAATACAAGTACCTCAGGGAAAAATGTCCAAATCGGAATAAGGCCCGAGCACATCCTGTTTTCCGCTCCGGAACAAGCAGACGCCGTAGCGGAGGTCGTCAACACCGAAATACTCGGCACAGAAACCCTCATAGCATTCACGCTTGATGATGCCGATGAACAATGGATCGCCAGATGGAACGGACAATGGCAGTTCTCTGTCGGAGACAGGATTCCTATCCGCTTTGACTTGGACGCAATTCATCTTTTTTCAAAGGACAGCGGCCGGCTCCTTTGGGCAGCGAATGACGGACAGCCGAAGCAAGCTGCTCGGGAGGTGCTCAGATGAACGCCGCGCGGGACCTGCAGCCAGTTCCTTCTCATGAGGAACGTCCCAAACGGAACCCTTTCGCCTTCCTGGAAGGCTGGCTTTACCTGCTTCCTTCCATCATCCTGTTCGGGGTATTCGTTTTCTACCCCATGTTCCGAACCATCTATCTGAGCTTCTTCCTGGCTGACCAGATGGGCCCATTCGAATTCGCCGGCCTTGGGAATTATCAGTATATCCTTGGCTCTGACAGTTTCCGCAGCAGCGTCAAAGCAACGATCCTTTTCGTCCTGTACACCGTCCCCGCCGGAATTCTGCTGGCGCTGTTCCTGGCATTGCTGACGAATGAAAAGATGAAGGGAATCGGCTTCTTCCGGACCCTTTTCTCCTCGACAATGGGAATGAGCGTTGCAGCATCCAGCGTCATATGGATGTTCATGTACAATCCCTCGATCGGTGTATTCAGCAGAATTGCCGAATGGCTGGGCCTTCCTGCAATCCAATGGCTCCAGGATCCCGATTATGCTCTGCTGGCAGTTTCCCTATCGACGATCTGGATGAATACTGGTTTTGCCTATCTGATCATACTTGGCGGATTGCAGAATATCGACCCACATCTTTATGAGAATGCGAAAGTAGCCGGCGTAAGCTATTTTTATCAGCTCCGCCGCATTACACTGCCGATGTTATCACCTACACTGTTTTTCATCGTGACCGTATCACTCATCAATGCATTCCAGACATTCGGACAAATCGATATCCTTACAAAAGGCGGTCCGGTGGAATCGACGAATGTCGTCGTCTATTCCATCTACAAGGACGCATTCATCAATAATGATGTCGGGGCAGCGAGTGCCCAGGCAGTCATTTTGTTCTTCTGTGTCCTGCTGCTTACAGTCCTGCAGTTCAAGCTGGGTGAAAGGAAGGTGCATTATCAATGATCATCGCAAAACGCATCAGCCTGTATACCGTCCTTGTCATCTGTGCCGCCGTGATGATGTTTCCGATATTCTACGCCTTCAGCATTTCCTTCATGGAAGGCGGAGAAGTACTGGACGGCAGGCTGCTCCCAAGCAGCCTGTCCCTGGATAACTACTTGGAAGTATTCGAAAAAGTGCCGCTGCTGACATATCTGATCAACAGCTTCGTCACATCGGCCATCGTCATGTTCGGGCAGCTCTTGGTAAGCAGCCTGGCAGCATTCGCCTTTGTTTTCATGAAATTCAAAGGCAGGGACTTTCTATTCTTCCTGTTCATCTCCACGATGATGATCCCGTGGGAAGCGACAATGGTACCAAATTTCATGACCGTGCAAAATCTTGGGTGGACAAACAGCTATATAGGTTTGACGGTTCCTTTCTTTGCCTTGGCATTCGGAACCTTCCTATTGCGCCAGCATTTCAAGACCATCCCCCAGGAACTGTATGAAGCTTCCCAGGTTGCCGGTATTTCAAGATTCCGCTTCTTCTGGAATGTCATCCTGCCGGTCAGCAGATCCAGCTTGATCACTTTGGGCATCTACAGCTTTCTCACTAACTGGAATATGTATCTTTGGCCGCTCCTGGTCACCAATACTGAATCGTCTAGAACTGTCCAAATCGGCCTTAAGCAGCTGCAAACACAGGAAATAGCCTCTGATTGGGGAATCGTGATGGCCGGCGTTGTCATCGTGATCCTTCCTACCCTGCTGCTGTTGTTCGCTGGACAGAAAAAACTGCAAAAAGGTCTGACGCAAGGTGCAATCAAATAAAAACGAAAGAGGTTGTATGATGAAAAGACTATTAGCAGGGTTATCTGTTTTATTCGTACTATTTCTCAGCGCTTGTTCCGGAACCGATTCTGCAAGCAGCACAACGGAGGATGGCAAGACAGAAATCATCTTCTGGCATGCCATGGGCGGGGAATTGGAAACCAGCATCAATGAAATCGTGGATGAATACAACAGCTCACAGGACAAATATACGGTTAAACCGGTCTATCAAGGCTCTTATGAGGAGTCACTGACAAAGCTGAAAACCGTGGCTGGAACCGCAGATGCCCCGGCGGTCACACAGATTTTCGAAGCTGGTACGAAACAGATGATCGACAGCGGGAATATCCAGCCCGTCCAAAAGTTCATCGATGAAGAAAACTACGACACATCCCAATGGGAAGAAAATATCTCCTCCTATTATCAAGTCGGCGGCGAGCAGTATTCCATGCCTTTCAACTCCTCCACCCCGGTCCTTGTCTACAACAAGGATGCATTCAAGGAAGCAGGCCTGGACCCGGAGAAAGCTCCTCGCACGTACAGCGAATTGAAGGAAGCTGCCGAAAAGCTGACAATCAAAGAAGGCGATAAGACAACGCAGTATGGTCTATCCATTCTGAACTATGGATGGTTCTTCGAGGAATTGCTTGCAACGCAAGGCGGTATGTATGTCAATAACGAAAATGGACGCGAAGGTGAAGCAACGAAGGCTGCTTTCAATGATGAAAAAGGGCAGAAAGTTTTTGAATTGATCAGTGATATGTACGAAGCAGGCACGTATTACAATAGCGGTCAGAACTGGGATGATATGCGCGCATCCTTCCAGGCCGGCACAATGGCGATGATGCTGGATTCCTCGGCAGGTATCAAAGGGCTTGTCGATAACGCTGATTTCGAAGTGGGCGTTGCATACCTGCCTCACCCTGACGATGTCAATCCGCAAGGCGTCATCATCGGCGGTGCTTCCCTCTGGATGGCAAAGGATATCGATGAAAATCAGCAGCAAGCCGCCTGGGACTTCATGAAGTACCTATCCACACCGGAAGTACAGGCAAAATGGCATGTGGAATCAGGCTACTTTGCTATCAATCCAGCAGCTTACGAGGAAGATATCGTCAAGCAGGAATGGGAGAAGTATCCGCAATTGAAAGTTACAGTGGATCAGCTTCATGACACGATTCCGAGCACAGCTACGCAAGGCGCTTTGATCTCCATTTTCCCTGAGGCACGCCAGCAAATTGTAACCGGCATGGAAAGCCTTTATCAAGGTGAAGACCCGAAAACCGCTCTGGACAAAGCTGCAGCTGAAGTGGATACCGCACTCGAGAAAGGCAGCAGGAGCAGATAAAAGAAAACGTGAGAGCAGATGCTCTCACGTTTTTTAATATGAAGCCCTGCCTGAGCGCTTGGCTTTCCTTTTATTGATTATCTTTTTGACGATTGGATAGACGACCGGTCCATACTTAATCGCTTTCCGAACAAGGTTTTTCATATTGAAACGCCTCCATTCTTTGGTTCTTATTTCCCCTTCTTGAACACTCCCTAAACATGCGCAAGAGAGAAGGCGACAAACATTCCCATTGCTGTCACGATACCCACAGCCGGGCCTCCCTCTTCATATGCCTCGGGCGCCATCGTGGAAGCAACCATTGCAATGATCGCTCCTCCTGCAAACGAATTGAGGATTGCTCTTGTACTGGAGCTGGTATCCTGCAGCAGCACTGCTCCGACAAGTGCACTGAGTGCTGATATCATCATTACGGCCAACCACATCAAAAGGATTCGGTTTCTTGAATAACCGCTGCTTTGCATACCGGAAGTGCTGGAAAGACCTTCTGGAAAGTTACTGATGAAAATCGAAACAATCAATGCTGTACTGGCACCCCCTCCACTTGCCAAACTTAGACCGATCATGGCTGATTCCGGAATGGCATCCATCACGGTTCCCGCAAAGATCGCCAATCCCGAACCCTTATCCTCTTTATTATGCGTCTCATGCAAACGTGTCCGCTTGCGATTTTTCCCGCCTCTTCGCGAAATGACTATATCCAATATAGTGAAGATGATTGCTCCTCCAAGAAAACCTATTGCCTCTTCTTGCAAGCCTCCGCTGATTTCATATGCTTCCTCCAGTAATTCATAAGAGGTGGAACCAATCAATGCCCCTGTACCAAGGGCCATGATAAAGCCGATGATCCGCTTTTTTACCGGGATGAGCATTAGCAAGACAGCTCCAATCAAACTAGCTGAACCTGCAATGGCGCCCCAAAGCAACGCTTCCCACATAAGCATCCTCCTTTCCATGTCATGTTAGAGGCATTGCCTAAATGATTGAAAAGTAAACACAAAAAAGAAGACCGCACAGACGGTCTTCGTTCAAGCAGCAGCTTGCTGTGGTTCATATTTCTTCAAAAGGCTGGAGAATACGGCAGCCAAAACCTGCTGGAACAGCATTCCGATCACTACCGGTATGGCGACAGGAGCCGGGAAGAAGCTTACAGCCAGCACCACACCTGCACTGATATTCCGCATCCCCCCGATGAAGGTGACACTGACTATCTCCTGCCTCCCATACCCAAATGACTTTCCGAGAAACCAGCTAAGCAGATAGCCGCCAAAGGACAAACAAAAAACGAGCAGCACAATTCCCATGACAGTCAAATCCATCTCTTTTAGTTGAGGAGCCACTACGGACGCATTAATGGATACCACCGCTATCAGGCCTATCTTTGAGAATGGAGCAAGATTTGTACTTAACGTGCTTGTGAGCTGCTTGCTGCAAAATTGATTGACAAGCATGCCTGCTAGCGAAGGAACGACAATCATCCACAGCAGATCCTCCATCATCGGCAGTACCTCAAGCTGTACATCACCGCCAACAAGGACATGCAGAATCATCGGCACCAGCATAGGGGAAATCAAGGTCCCGATCAAGATGGTCGATAAAGTGATACCGATATCCCCTTCCTGCATTGCAACCCAAACGAATGCGGTGATACCAGTGGGTATGGCTGTGAGCAGCACAAAGCCTGTAATGGTGTACACATCCCCCGGGAAGAAAAGATGTCCAAGGCCAAAAGCCAGCAAAGGCATGATGAAATGAAGAACGGCAAAAGCTAGCAGCATCGGTCCTGGTTTTTTAACTGCATGCAGCAGGCTGCCGAAATCGGCTGATAAGCTTCCGGCAAAGGTCATGCCAGCAAAAATCCAAGGAACCAGTGATTCCCCGTGATGCAGGATATCAGCGAGAAGGATGCCTGCCACTACGCTGAGCGGAGTCAGGAAAGGCATATATCGTGCGAGTACACGATTCAGATGATTCATGAAGGATATCCTTCTTTCTTATTTTATCTCCCTTCAGTATATCAATATTATGTAAAACTGCATGATAAAACCGCAGCTTCACAGCTGCGGCCCTGATTATTGGATTTCCATGCGCAGGTCGCCGGCCTTGGCCCATCCGATTGATTTGATGACATGATAAAGTCCAAGCGAGATGATCAGCGGCAGGATGACACCTGTTGCCAAGTAAATCAAGAAAGCTTCCACGCCTTGGCTTGCCAGAATATTAAGCGGCGCAATGAATGAATTTAAGCCCAAACCTGCCAGTTCATAGGATGTCGTAAAACCTAGCAGCACTGTCGCAATCGGAGCACATACGACAGCAGCGACGAATGGCGGGATGACAAGTGCTGGATTCTTGATCAAGTTAGGGAATTGTACTTTCGGTGTAATGACAAACTGTGCCAGGAAACCACCGAGATCATTCTGACGGATACTCATGAAAGTGAATCCGACGAATTGGGCAGTACAGCCAATCAATGCTGCAGCACTGGATACCGGATCCAGCTGCAAGGCGATCGCCAATGCCGCCGATGATGCTGGTGTCATCAACAGAATGCTCCATACCAACGAAATGACGATGGATGCAAGCAATGGTGAACCAGAAACAGAGTTGGCAATCTGTCCGCTCATCCATGTCAGTAACGGTGTTGTCACAGCTGCAAGACCCGCCCCTGCAATACCCCCCACAAATACCGCCGCAAATGGGATGGCCATCATATCAAGTGGTGTCTTCCCTGCTACCCTCTTTCCTACAAAGGTAGCGACCACCGCCGCAAGGACAGCACTGATCGGCTGACCGGACACCATCGATGTCAGCAAGCCGTCATCGCCGACAGTCATTGCAGCACCGCCGATTGTCGCACTGATCATCGCACTGAAGACGACCAGTGTATTGCCGCCCAGCTGAACAGCGATTCCCGCTCCTAAAGCTGGTGCCAGCAATGCTTTCGCGACTGTACCGACAGCAATCAATGTCGGCCAGTTCAGAAACTCACCAAAGGTTTCCATCAATAAACCAATACCGAGGGTCACGAGGACTGCATTTGCCATTCCTTGTGATGCTTTGTACATTCGCTCGATAAAATATTCCTTCATTCTTCCCGCTCCCTCTCCTGAATAGTCATTCAATTCTGACTACTCAGCTTTGCATTCTCTCTTTTCACATAAGGGCGTGACTCCTTATGTGCTAGTACATTTTTAATGAGTACATATTAGTATTTAGATATACTACCACCCTTTTTGGGGAGAAGTAAATATATTTTTAGTAATATTATTTAATTTTCAGTTATTTTAAATTTCATTAAGCCAAGTCCCCGCCTTCTGTCGAACAGGAAATTCCTTTATTTAATACCCTCAGCCATCCCTAAGGCTGTATTCCTCTTATTTCCTCTTCAATGCTCCGTATTATAAGTTGAACCAGCCTTTGTAATGGCTATACTTTCATGTTAGGATGTTGGTTTATCTGGGTATAACAATAGGTAGCAAAAGCCTGACAAGAGCTTTTTGCATGACAAATTCAGGAGGTGCCCTCCCATTACAGATTTAATCGATTATTTTACAACTAATTTTACATTCATACTCGGATATACATGGGACCATATCAAGCTTGTCGGTTCAGCAATCATCATTGCCATTGTGATTGGCGTCCCATTAGGTATCTATTGCTCCGTCAATAGATACGCAGCCTCAACCATTCTTCAAATTGCTTCCATCATGATGACTATTCCAAGCCTCGCATTATTTGGAATCATGATTCCAATTCTTTCACTCATCAACGAAGGAATCGGTACTTTACCGGCTATCATTGCACTTGTTCTCTATTCACAGCTACCGATCATCCGGAATACTTACACAGCAATCAGCAATGTAGATCCCAATATACGGGATGCCGCCAACGGTATCGGCCTGACTACTTTCCAGCGTCTTTACAAAGTGGAGCTTCCAAACGCCCTGCCATTGATCATGGCCGGAGTCCGCACTGCCACTGTCCTGAATATCGGTGTCGGTGCCATTGCTACGCTGATTGGTGCAGGGGGTCTTGGAGGTATCATTTACCAAGGGATACTTCGCACCAATAATACAATGATATTGGCAGGTGCCATCTCGGTTGCGATTTTGGCATTGATTGCCGATTTGTTCCTGCGTCTGATCGAAAATCTATTTACGCCTAAGGGTGTAAAAAAATAATAAGGGTGACATTATGATTCATTTCAACGATGTAACAAAGGTATATAACGGCAATGTAAAGGCTATTGAAAATATGAATTTTACAGTCGAAGATGGTGAACTGGTTATCATGCTGGGTCCTTCCGGCTGCGGAAAGACGACCTTGCTTCGCATGGTGAACCAGCTGGAGAGCATCACGGATGGCGACATCATGCTCAATGGCAAAAGCGTACGGCATTCCAATAAGATAGAAATGCGTCGTAATATCGGGTATGTCATTCAATCCAATGGACTATTCCCCAACATGAATATCGAAGACAATGCCATGATTGTGCCCAACCTGCTGGGCTGGGACAGAAAGAAAATGCGCGATCGCTTCAACATGTTGATGGAGCTCGTCGGCTTGAAGCCGGATGAATACCGGAAACGATATCCGCATGAGCTTTCCGGAGGTCAGCAGCAGCGCGTAGGCGTAGCCCGCGCCTTGGCTGCCGACCCGCCGGTCATGCTCATGGATGAACCGTTCGGAGCCCTGGATCCGATCATCCGCACACACCTTCAGGAGGAATTCCTGCAAATTCAAAAAGAGCTCAAGAAGACGATCCTTTTTGTCAGTCATGACATTGATGAAGCCGTCAAGATGGCAGATAAAATCGCCTTGCTCAAAGGCGGGAAGATGATGCAGTACGCCGAACCAGCAAGGATGCTGAACAAACCTTCCAACAGCTTTGTCGCAGAGTTCGTCGGTCAGGACCGCGTGCTGAAAAGCATGAGCCTGTATACAGTGAAAGACTTGGCTGATGCCTTGACATTAAAGCCTGTGCTGGAGTCTCCTGATTCTCAGAATATCAACGAGAATCTTTCCCTGCGTGTGGCCATCTCGAAAATCTTAAACCAGGAAGCGGATCAATTAATCGTGGAAAACGACAATGGTACGCGTAAAGGCAGTATCACTTTGGACTTGATCGAGCAGTTCCTGCACCGTGAGATCAAGGAGAGCGTCTGAGGGGGCTTTGATCATGGAACGGACAAATAAAACCATCGCTTTGATCATCAAGCTTATCTTTTGGGCGCTCCTCATCGCCTTCTTTGTTTGGGCATTCGCCAATGATATGTTCAGTAAGATTGCGGAACAGCCGGATACTTTCCTGCGCTTGCTTGGTGAGCATATCACGATCGTACTCCTTTCAGGAGCTGCTGCAGTGCTGCTCGCTGTACCACTGGGTATCTTTGTCACACGTCCTAGATTCCGCAAATCGGAATGGCTGATTGTCGGCATTGCGAATCTTGGTCAGACGATTCCGAGCCTGGCTGTGCTTGCACTTGCCATGGGGTTTCTGGGTATCGGAATCAGCGCAGCCATCGTTGCCTTATTCCTCTACTCCCTGCTGCCAATCTTGCAAAACACGATTGCCGGCATCGACTCTGTCGATGACAATATGAAAGATGCAGCCAAAGGGATGGGACTAACGAATACACAGATTCTTTGGAAAATCGAGCTTCCAAATGCACTCACCTCGATCATAGCGGGGGTTCGGACCGCATTGGTCATCAATATCGGAACCGCTGCACTTGCTTACCTAGTCGGTGCAGGAGGCCTGGGTGTATGGATTTTCACAGGTATCCGCCTTTTCGATAATGCATTTTTGATGTCCGGAGCCGTTCCCGTCACACTGCTTGCCATCGTGATTGATTATCTATTCAAGTGGCTGCAGTTCGCCTTGGTGCCAAAAGGACTCCGGCTTGCCAGAAAAGCACAAAATCCGTAAAGAAAGGATACCTGAATCGATGAAAAAAAGATTGACCCTATTCGCCTTATTGACGGCTTTATTAGTCGTGCTAAGTTCATGCGACCCTGGCGGGAAAACCATTACCGTCGGAGCGAAAACGTTCACTGAGCAGCTCGTGATAGCCAAAATGACAGCCTTCATATTGGAGGATAACGGTTATAATGTCGAAGAAATTCAAAATCTAGGCTCCTCTGCCATGCGTCAAGCAATCGAGACTCGACAGGTGGATATGACATGGGAGTATGTTGGTACAGCACTTGTCACCTATTTGGATCAAGAGCCGATAGCGGATAAAGACGAGGCGATGCAAAAGGTTAAGGAATTGGATAAGAAGAACGGCGTGGCTTGGACAAACTTGACCGATGCCAACAACACTTATGCACTCGTCATGGAGCAGGAAGAAGCCGATGAATTAGGCATTGAAACTTTAAGTGACTTGGCAGCTTATGCGAAAGAAAATCCTGAGGATCTCCGATTCGGCATGGAGACGGAATTCAGGAATCGGAGAGATGGGATGCCTGGATTAGAAGAATATTATGGATTCGATGTGCCTCCTTCCAATATCCGCGAAATGGAAATAGGTCTTTATTACACAGCATTGGAAAACGATGAAATCGACGTCACCCAAGCATTTGTAACGGATCCGCAGATTAAATCAATGGATCTGAAAATATTGGCAGATGATCAGAAGTTTTTCCCTTCCTACAATTATGCTGCTACCATCAACCAAGAAACGCTGGATGAATATCCGGAGCTGACGGAATTGCTGGATCCGCTCCAGAAGGCCCTGACAGAGGATACCTTGCGTGAATTGAACTACCAAGTGGATATTGAGCAAAAGAGTGTAGAACGTGTAGCCAAGGACTTCCTCGAGGCAAATGATCTGCTCAAGGACTGATGAAACGACCCTGACAAGGGTCGTTTTTATTTGATTTCAGCTGCGGTATGGGTATTACATACAAGGGGATAAAATCATCTTCTTATCTATCATCATTTTGCAGGACTTGCCGAAATTGGCGCGGTTACTTAATCTGGATGTAACTGCGAGACAGATCGGGACTGGTTTATGTATAGCAGGCGTTGCTGTCATGATGCGCCATTAAAAAAAGCTGCCAGGACTAGCCGGCAGCTTTTGTTTTATATGATTGTCGAGCCATCGGAGCTCAGGAGATTGCGGTACATCGACGGACGGCGGTCACGGAACAGACCCCATTCCACTCGCTGCATCGCGAGTTCATCCAGATCGAATGTTTCCATTAGGATTTCTTCTTCTGTACGTCCTGCTTCCTTAAGCAAATTCCCCTGCGGTCCAGCAATGAAGGAAGAACCATAGAATGTGATGGACGAATCATCATCCGACTCTACTCCGATCCGATTCGATGCCAAGACAGGCACCAAATTGGCTGCTGCATGACCGCGCATGCACATTTGCCAATGATCCTTCGAATCGATGCTTGCATCCTCCGGCTCTGAGCCGATCGCTGTTGGATATAGCAGGATTTCCGCTCCCTGGAGCGCCATGCTGCGAGCAGCTTCCGGGAACCACTGATCCCAGCAAATACCGACACCGATTTTTCCGAATCTCGTATCCCATACCTTGAAACCAGTATCCCCAGGTGAAAAATAATATTTCTCCTCATAGCCTGGTCCATCGGGAATATGTGTTTTCCGGTAGATGCCAAGTACAGATCCGTCTGCATCGATCATAGCGACTGTATTATAGTTTGCATTATTCTTTTTCTCATAAAAGCTGATCGGGAGTACCACACCAAGCTCTTTTGCCACCTGTTTGAAATGCTGCACCGCTTTGTTCTGGTCCAGCTCTGTTGCATACGCATAATAAGCAGGCTTTTCCTTCTGGCAGAAGTAAGGTGTCTCGAACAACTCCTGCAGCAAAATGACATTCGCGCCTTTTGCAGCAGCTTGGCGGACAAGCTTCTCGGCATTGGCGATATTCTCTTCCACTGCACCAGAACAAGCCATCTGTGTGGCAGCCACGGTTACTTTTCTCAATCGATTCACTCCTTTATTGCGGGCATTTGCTGTGTCGTACAATGCACATTTCCGCCCTCTTTGATGATAGCCAGTCCATCAATCGTACGGATCCGGCGATCCGGGAATTGCTCCTGAAGCAATTTGATCGCCCGTTCATCTGTTCCTGCGGCAGTATTGCCGAACACAGGAAGGATGATGCCGCCATTCACAAAATAGAAATTGATATAGCTCAATGTCAAACGCGTGTCATTCCAAGTGGCCTTCGGCGGCTGCTGGACTGCGATGACTTCGATTTGACGGCCTTTGGCATCCTTCGTCTCATCAAGGATCCGCAGGTTTTCCTGCGTAATCTCATAATTTTCATCGTCTGGATCATCTGTCACCTGCAGCAGCAGCTTACCAGGTGCCGCGAAGCAAGCGATATTATCGACATGTCCGTCTGTTTCATCTCCAGCAACACCGCGTTTAAGCCAAATCACTTTTTCAATACCAAGATATCGACGGAGATAAGCCTCGATATCCTCTTTGGACAGATCAGGATTGCGGTTCGGGTTCAAAAGGCATTCCTCGGTAGTGATCAGGGTGCCTTCCCCGTCCACATGAATGGATCCGCCCTCCAATACCAATGGAGCATCCAATTGTTGAATGCCTAAGTGGCTCAAGACCGCAGGAGCCACCGCATCATCCAGATCCCATGGGAAATACTTCTCTCCCCATGCATTGAAACGCCAGTTCACACCTGCCAGCTTGCCCGCTTCGTCCCGGACGAATGTCGGACCATTATCACGCAGCCATGCATCATTATGGGAGACTTCAAGCAATGTCACATTCTCAGCTTGTCCCACATAAGAAGACGCTGCATCTTGATCCTCTGCGTTCACCAATACCGTAATCGGTTCGAATTCCGCGATAGCCAGGATCAGTTCCGCATAACCTTTACAAACAGCTTCCCAATCCTCCGGGTACACCATGGAATCTTTTACCGGCCAGCTAATCAGTGTACGCTCATGCTTCTCCCATTCCGGAGGCATCGTATATGTCAAATGTTGTTCCATTCATCATCACTCTTTATCATAGATTCTTTAAAACAGACTTTCCGGAATATCATATAACAAAAGCACCTCAACAACAATCAGTAAGAAGTCTATTTATGATGAATTCCAGAAAATAACTGCTCGCATTCCTATAAGGTTGCTCGTAGATTCGAATAATCAGCGAAGCAGAAATACAAGCTGCGGATGCTTTCAAGCATTCTCCATCCATTCGCCCCCTCCCCGGCCAATTCAAAAAACGAAGGATTTCTCCTTCGTTCATTCGGCTGCTTGGGCAACTGGCGCTGTATTTGGCTTTGGCAAAGGCTTTGCAAACTTTTCCTTGAAGTAACTGATGACAAATGATGTCACCGCAATGGAAGCAACGGAATAGATGCCTTTGACAAGACCTACCGAATAAAGGCTTACCATCACGACGCAAAAATCAAAAATGAAGTTGATTGTTCCTGGGTTTGTTCCGAAACGCTTTTGCAGGAACAAGGCGAGGATATTCGCTCCTCCCAGCGATGCTTGATTCATGAATAAAATAATCAAGCCGAATCCTACGATCAAGCCGCCCCCGACAGCTGCGACAATGCCTGGAAGTTCGATAGCGGGATATAACGGATGAAGGAACGAGAACAAGGTCAGGATCGATACGGATACGATTGTAGTCACCGTAAAGCGCCACCCCATATTGATGAATGAAAAGATGTAGAATGGAATATTGACGATAAAGAATACGACACCAAAGGGCAAGGCCAGCAGATAGGATAATCCCAATGAAAGTCCTGCCGTTCCTCCTGTCACCAGCTCTGCGTTTTTCAGCATATACAAGCCTAGGCTTGCCAGGAAGCAGCCAAGGACGATTTTCAAATACTTTTGCAGCAAATGATTTGCTCCTCTCCGAGTCAGAATCCATGTTGAAACAAGCCCACGATCGTGATATGGGCGGTCATAAATCACGACATCCTGTTAATTCACTTTCTATGTTAGAATAAATAACATGAGAAATGAATAGATTTTTGCAGGCAATACTTCATATTGAGATTCATAATGAAAATTATATGCAGGGATTACCTGCAATGTGAAAGGAAGGCGAATCATGGACCACATTGACCGCGCTTTACTGGAATTGCTGCAGCACGATGGCCGTATCACAATCAGCGAGTTATCCAAAAAGCTGGCCCTGAGCAGACCGAGTGTTTCAGAGAGGATGGCTAGGCTCGAGGAACGCGGTGTCATCGAGCATTATACTGCCCGTGTCGCGCATGCGAAGGTGGGCCTGGATATCCTGCTGTTCATCCAGGTCAGTGAATTGAAGATTTCCCACTTGGAGTTTGAAAATTTGATTGCCAAAGAAGAAGCAGTGCTCGAATGCCATCGGGTGACCGGGCCGATCAATTATTTATTGAAAGCAGCCGTCCCCGACATGAACGGCATGCGTGAATTAATCGACCGGCTGATTCCATATGGTGCTTTCAATACATCCACAGTACTGACCTCTCCGGTGGCTTATCGAGCCCTCCTGCCAAGAGATGATCAGTAATGCTTCCATTCCTGCTGGTAAATCTCGATCAAGTGCGGATCGACCAATGTATTCGGCCGCAGTGACACGGTTTCCCCATCTGAATTGGTGATTTCCCTATCTTCATCCTTGCCGAATTCAGTCATGCCTGGAATCATGGACGTTTTCAAATATTCCGTGGGTACCGTGACTTCCAGTTCATCCGGATCGATCGGGTTTCTGCTGGCCATGACAAAGCCCCAATTACCGAAGCTCGGCACATCCAAATGCAGATTTTCCGTTTCCAGTCCTGTTGCACGAATGGTTTCGTCTATCGTCCAGTAAGACTCGGTCGCAAACACCGGGCTGGTCGCTTGGACGATCATCGCTCCCTCGGGATTCATATGATTGCGTACCAATGAGTAGAATTCTTCGGTATAAAGCTTGTTCAAGCTCTCATCATTCGGATCGGGCAAATCCACGATGATGACATCATACATCCGATCTGTCTCCTTCAAGTAGTTGAAGGCATCCTGATTATGGATGGTCACTTTATCATTTAATAAAGATCTATTATTCAGATCTAGCAGTCTCGGCTCCGTCTTCGCCAATTCGGTCACTGCAGGGTCGAGATCGACCAACGTGATATCCTGGACGTCATCGTACTTCAAGATTTCATTCGCAGCCAAACCATCCCCTCCGCCAAGAATCAGCACATGATCATGCTGCTTGGCTTGGGACATGACCGGATGGACGAGTGCATCATGGTACCGATGCTGATCGAACGAGCTGAACTGCAAGCCGCCATTCAAATACAGCCGCAGATCATCTCCATCCTGGGTAAGGATGATATTTTGATACTGGCTTTGTTCCATATGAATGATCGGATCCTCGTACAGCTTCTGCTCGAAGGAAAATGCAGTCTCCTCCCCGAAAAAGACACCAAGGATGAGCATGATTCCAATGACGATCCCGACGGCGGCATGCAAGGCAACGCGCTTCACTTCCGCACGAAACAGCCAGAGAACGATGAGCGCCACTGCCAAATTGACAAGTCCGACTAAAAATGCCGATTTGACGATACCGAATTGCGGGCGCAGCAGGAAGGCAAAAAGCAGCCCGCCGATCAGTCCCCCCGCATAATCACTGAATAGGACGCGTGCCGTACTTCGGCCGAGCGTCTCTCCGATCTCATTCGCTTTACGGATGAGGATCGGCAGCTCCACCCCAGTGAGCGCCCCGACGATAAGCGTCACGAAATATAGATAGAATGCATCTGTTCCATCAGGAGTATAGGCCGTGATTCCGAACATGGTAAAACTGGAGAATCCCCCGATCAAGGCCACGAAGAATTCGATATAAATGAATGCCAGGATCAGCCGCTTCGTCACCCGTTCGCTGACGCTGGCACCGATCCCCATACCAGTCAAAAACAAAGAGATGGTAAGTGTATATTGCTTCACACCATCTCCGAGAATATAGGACCCTAGGGCCCCGAATAAGACTTCGAAAATGATACCGCAAATCGAAACGATACCTGAAGCCCAATATATGAATGACGTTTTATTCGATACTTTCTCTTGCATCTCTTTCATCTCCGAACCGCTTTTAACTTACGTAATGGATGCACCGATGACGAATCCAAGTCCGACTGAAACTGCCAAGGAAATGATTCCGACAGCGATATTGTTTTCTTTCAGCTTGGATTGGACAGAGAAACGCCTCGTCACCCCTTCGAATACGAAGTAGGCTACCATCTGCAGAACGACACCATAAGCCCCCCAGATAAGCGTTTCCCAAAGCTCGCTGCTGTGATAAATGGAGAATGATAATACAAGACAGATCCCGATGACCTTACCGCCAATCGACAACGCCACCGCTGTGTTGCCCTTTTCTATTTCCTCCCAGTCCCGGTACTTATGCGTGATCAGCTCAAAGATGATAAGACCGATGATGACGATTACAACCGCAATGGCAAAATACAAAAACGTTGATAGAAATGGATTCATGAATCTATGCCTCCTTATTTATGGTTTATCTTTATTTACCTGCATCCGGCCCTCCGCCGCGATAGCTGGATGTACCGCGTCGTACAGTGCTTCCTGTGCCGCCGCTGCCATCATCCGACCGATATGTCGACGTATAGCCTCCGTAGCACCCGCCGTTCTGGCAAGTATCCATTCTGGTCTGGCTCCAATTGCTGCCAAAAAGGGAGTTCAACAGCGCAAATGTAAAGAATGTATTTAAATAGTTCGGTGAGTAGTTTTCGCGCACAAAGTTGCGGTCCGCGACTTCGATCAAGGTGACATCATCGTCTTCTTCACTAGGTTTCAGCGTGATGAAGACATCATCATAAATCATGATTTGCTGTCCGTTTTTCTTATCGCTGATCTCATCAGGACCTTCTGTTTGCTTAAACAGCTCTTCTAATTCGTCCACTGAATAAAGGCGCGTTGCATAGACATTTGCGCTGGTGCTTCTATCTCCTGAAACAACATCGAGCAAATAGAAGTTATTGTCTATCAATGTCTCGATCGATTCCCCTGCACTATTTTCAAATTCTGAGGTGACTGTTTCCTTATCCGGTTCATCAGGTATATCGCTGACAGAAGCAGACTGATCACCGGAACTACCGCAGCCAGCCAGGATGAGGACAAAACACAGGCAGATACCCGCCAGCCAATATTTCATGAAAGCTCCTCCCTTCTCCCTTTTTCTTATGTACAGCAGACAGACGAAAACCCTTGCTTCACGCAAGGGTCAGCCTGCCGATGGCTTTGGCTGCTTACTCTTTGCCCATTTTCTTTTTAAGGGCAGCTAACTCATCGTCGACGCCATTTTTCTCCAAAGCAGCGAATTCATCATCGAGGGAGCGATTCGATTTGGAAAGGTCCTCGCTGGTTTCCGCCTCTGCCTCATACTGCAGCACCTTTTCTTCCATACGCTCGAAGCCGCTGCGTGACTCATCACTGCCGATACTGGACATGGTGCGGTTCATCTTCGTGCGTGTTTTGGCAGATTCAGCACGTGCTTTCAAGGAATCCTTTTTCAGTTTCATTTCTGCGTATTCTTTTTTCATTTCATCCAGTTTCTGACGGATGGCAGCTGCATCGCTGGATGCACGCTCCCAGGATGCATAAAGTGTATCAGCCGTCTGCTGATGTGTCTGCTTATCCTCCAGGGCACGGCGAGCCAAATCATCATTACCTGCTTCGACAGCTGTTTCTGCTTGCTTCTGACGCTTATCAGCCATCGCCTTGGCATCATCATACTTGCGTTTAAGCATCTTTTCATTGGCTATCTGTTTTGCAACGGCAGTTTCCGCTTCCCTGATATCCGCTTCCATATCACGCATGAACTGATCCAGCATTTTCACCGGATCTTCGGCTTTATCCAGCATTGCATTCAATTCAGAGCTTACGACTGTCTTCACACGATTAAAAAATTTGAACATACTATTCATTCTCTCCTTTGATCTTTTAATTTGAACCCGCAATTATTTTGATTTCACGCGGTTTGATTTCATAGCCGTAGCTGACCTCTATTTCACTTCCCCAGCCCTCAAGACCAAGGAAATGCTCTTCATCTTCATCATAATAATCTGCAAAATGAACGATGGAGCCATTCACATTACGACTTCTTCCTTCCCCGACGACTCGCGCTTCACCTTGCTCATCAAGGTAGTAAGTCCGGCCCTCGTACGATAACTGCTTCGGATATGGTTTTGACACCGAAAGCGGGATTTTTTTATATATACCCAGCTCCAATTCATCATCCATTTCCGCGGAGAGCCACAATGTTGTATCCCCTTCCACCAGCTGATAGTCAAACCATTCATAGTTCCCTTGGCGGGATGTGATTTTGCCGACTACTTCATACGTGACCAAGTCATATTCGACAATGTCCCCCACTTGGATGGAAAGTGCATTACGTTCCCTCACAGCAGGACGCTCAGGAGCTTTTTTCTTGAATATACGGGAAAGAATACCCAAAACCTTTCACCATCCTCTTATCTTGTACCTTCTTATACGGGCAGGGATTCAAAAGGTTCCAAACTTTTTTCCTGCTTGTTTCTAATTATACAGGTGTACAGCCGGACATGCATGGACTTACTATTCCAAAACAGGATTATCGATGTCAAAAGAAGGGGAACATAGCTTTAGATCGTCACAAAGGAGATGATTGTATGATCATCCGCTTCGGCTATGCAGCAACTGCCTTGAATTTATATGAAGCATCCCCGGCGAAGACCATGACATTCGCCAGGTGGTCCAGACTCGGAAACGATGAGCGGAAAGCCAAACTGCACGCACTGACAAAGGAAAACCTGGAACGTACAACCCGGATCCTTCATTATAATATCGCCCATCAGATCAACCTCTACCGTTTTTCTTCTTCGCTTGCTCCGCTGGCCACCCATGAAGAAGCAGGGTGGGATTATATTTCACCCTTTACCGACTTGTACGGAGAAATCGGACGGCTGGTACGGGATCACGGCATCCGAGTGAGCTTTCACCCGAATCAGTTTACCCTTTTTACAAGCGATAAACCGCATATCACGGTAAATGCCATCAAAGATATGCAATACCATTACAATATGCTGACTGCAATGGGATTAGAAGAGGAAGCATATATCAATATCCATATCGGAGGCGCGTACGGAAACAAAGAGCTGGCGTTGGAACGATTCCAGGAAAACATCAAGCAGCTTCCTGAACCGATCAAAGCGCAAATGACATTGGAAAATGATGATAAAACCTACACAGCAGCCGAAACGCTGAAAGTGTGTGAAAGGCATCGGATACCAATGATGTTCGATTTTCACCACTACATGGCAAATCACACAGAAAGGGAGCCCCTGGAGGAAATCCTCCCGCGCTTCATGGCTACATGGCAAAACCGCAAGCATGTGCCGAAAATCCATGTTTCTTCCCCTAAATCAGAGAACGCATATCGCAGTCACGCTGATTATGTAGATGCGGAATTTCTGATGCCGCTGATCAAGCATCTGAAGGATATCGGCCAATCCTTGGATTTCATGATTGAAGCAAAACAGAAGGACAAGGCAGCACTGCGGCTGGCAGAGGATATTTCCTGTATTCGAGGCGTAAAGCGAATCGGCGAAGCAGCAGTTGAACTATGAAAGAAGGCATTCCATAGCGGAATGCCTTTTTAAAACTGATTATTGTTTCAGAAGCTGTCAATTTGCTATCCAGGTTATCCTTTGATCCTGAGAAATCCACTCAAGATCGCACTGCCGGCGGATTGTCAGCTTTGTCGTTCCTGTTACGCTATTTCGTATATCGGTTCCGTGCATACAGAATGAAACCAGCTGCAGTCAAGGTCAGACCTGCTGTCACTAGATTACCGATCAGAGAAGCTGTATCTGGCAGGCGTTGTCCTTCGGGATCTTGATGAGCTTGATTTTTCTCCGACCCTTGCCCCGCACTTTCTGCCGTCTTATATGTAAGCTTGATTTCTCCGGCGTCCCTTTCTGGTTCCTCGCCCTTTTGAGCAGGCACCACGTCAGGTTTTGCTTCCTCGGGAGAGCCTGCCGATACGTGTTCCAATTGCCTGCCATCGAAGGAAAGATCCAACAGAAATCCATCTTTAGTATCATACAATTCCACTCGCAGGGTCTGTTCACCAATATCGGCCAGCCGGGAAAGCTCCTCGGCCGTCACTTCCGTCTCCTTATCACCTTCAATAAGATGGAACTTTGCTTTGAGTTGGAATAGTGCAAGGAAGTCATGCCACAAAGATACCAGTTCACTTCTCTGTCCATCCTCCAGATCATCGAGGCTGCCCAAATCACCTATACCCTTTGCACGATCACGCAGTGACTCGATCCCCGCGATAGTGTCATCCGAAACGCTGCCCAGCACGGACTCCAGATGATCATATAGATTTCTGCCCTCCTCTTCACTCATGCCTATCTCTTGGAAAGCAGAGGATGCCTCCTCCCAAAACGCGTCAAAGTCCTTGCTGCCTGTAACGGAGACATAGTCCGCGAGTTCTTCCAAACTTGCAAAGTCGGCCAGCGTCACACTATCAGCAGCAAGCAGCCGATCAAGCTCCTCTCGCTTCAATCCGATTTTCTCCAATAGAAGATAGACAGAAACTTGATTAACGTCTTGATACATGACGTGATAGATTTCGCCCATGTTTTGGTAGCTATATAAATCCAAGCCGTTCGCCGCAAACAAATCTTCCAATTCTTCCAATGTCATGCCAACTTCATCAGCAAGTGCCTGTAAATCCTCAGTCGGAACATTTTCTTTCACATCATCTTGGGAGCTGTTTCCTTCCGTCCCTCCTGGTACAATTCCGTCATCACTTTCTGGTGCAGGGTATTGAATCATCCCATAACCATACAGTCCATCACGGCCCTCCTGGCCAAGATCCATGCTATATTGCTGAAGGAGCTGCCGCAATTGTGCATTAGTATCAGCCGGAAACTGCTGCTTCAAAATGGCAAGCATGGCGGTGACATGGGAAGTTGCCTGCGAGGTCCCGCTCATCATTCCGTAATCGGAGCCTGGTAATGTACTTGGGATATCTGCTCCCGGAGCTGCAAACTCCACTTCATCCCCGACCGATGAAAACGACGTGATATCGTTGTTTTCATCGGTAGCGGATACCGCAATGACAGGCTCATAAGCTGCAGGATAATCAACTGGATGTCCCGCTCCTTCATTTCCGCTTGCTGCCACCAACAAAATACCGGCTCGATAAGCTTTGTCTACGGCATCCTCCAGCGCGTCACTTTTATCCGCCGTTCCCATGCTCAAATTAATGATGTCCATGTTTTGCGCAATAGCCCAGTCTATTCCTTCCAAAAGATCGGAAAGATATCCTTCACCGTTCTGGTCCAGCACCTTGACCGCATAAAGATCCGCATCGGGTGCTATGCCGTCTATGCCTTGTCCATCATGCTTTGCTCCGATGATGCCGGCTATATGGGTTCCATGGCCCTCATCATCTTCATAAGATGTTGTATAATCGACAGCCGAAAAACCTCCGGCAATTTCTAAATCGTCATGCGGATAAATACCGCTGTCCATGATGGCTATCTTCACCCCATTGCCCGTCAGCCCATCTTCCCAAGCCATAGGAGCATGTATGGATGCAAGATTCCACTGTTCCAGGGCCGCTGCCTGCGAAGGCTGGCTTTCGCCATTATCCGCAATACGGATTTTACTATCTGGTTCCACATACTTGATATCAGGGTCTTTCTTCAATTCATCGATTGTTTCTGTATCTGCAGATATTGCAGCAGCTGATAAGTGGCCATATTGCTCCTCCACTGCAGCACCGCTGTCCTGAATGGCTTTTTCACCTTGTTCGTTTTCATAAACGACGACCATTTGCTGTTCTTCTTCTGCATACGCATTCCCAATTGGAATCTGGGAAATCAAACCTGCCAACAGCAAAGCACATACACTTTGCTTCAAGAATAGCTTCTTCATCTGCAATATCCCTCTCACTAGGTAGACTCTTATCTTTTATATCGGTAAGAATCCTAAAACATAAAGGAATCGGTATACATCGACCAATCCCCAAACTAACAGCTTATGCATCTATTCCGGCACCCTGCTTCTTCCGGTAAGGGAACAAAAATAAGCAAGCAGCCCCACAGGAAGGATGGGAGCCGCTTGCTTTCCGCTCTTTTTGCGATTTTTAGGAGGTACATATTCGGACCGCTTCCTCCCGTTTGCTCACAGTATACTCTTCCCCAACCTTGGCAAGCAGGCCGGTTTTATGAAGCAATCGTTCCGGCTGGCCATGCACACCGAGAAAGAGCAGTTGCTTATCGGCGGTTTCATAATGATCAACGAGCTTATGCAAAGCCGCTTCAGCTGATGTATCCATATAGGAAACCTTCTGTAAATCAAGGATGAGGGAGTCTGGTTCCTCCTCCATTGTCTTTTCCACCACTTCCTCCAGGATATCCGTGGATCCGAAAAATAAAGGTCCTTCGAATTTCCACATCCGCACACCGTCGGTTTCCTGGACATGGATTTGTTCATCTTTCACAAAGAGCACTGTGCTCATCCGTTTGACGAAAACGACAAAGGCAAGCAGCAAGCCGCAGCCGACACCTACTGTCAGATCGGCAAGCACTGTCAGCGCAAAGGTCACAATCAGGATGAATGAATCAAATGTACGCATCCGGATGATATGGGCGACCTCCTTGCGCTCGCTCATATTCCAGGCAACAACCATAAGAATCGGGGCCATGCTGGCAAGCGGGATTGCCGAAGCATACGGCGCAAACAGAAGCAGGATGACCAGGACAAAAATGCAATGCACCACTCCGGAGACAGGCGAGTAGGCGTTGTTCCTTATATTCGTTGCGGTCCTGGCAATCGCGCCTGTTGCTGGAATGCCACCAAAGAGGGGAACGGCAATATTCGCTATTCCCTGCCCGACTAGCTCGCGGTTGCTGTGGTGCTTGGTTTTGGCCATATTATCAGCGACTGTCGCTGACAAAAGCGACTCCACTCCTCCCAATAAGGCAATAGCGATCGCAGAGGGCAGCAGGTAAATGATCTTGTCCAATGTAACCTCAGGTAACTGAAGCTGCGGCAGCTTGCTCGGTATATCGCCATATACACTGCCGATGGTTGCTACCTGTCCCTGGAAAAAGAGCACAGCCACAATCGTCGATAAAATCAGCCCCACTAGCGCTCCCGGTACTTTCGGCAGGATTTTCGGCGTAAGGAGGATGGCAGCAAGGGATACGGCCGC
>NZ_NQFP01000003.1:0-19453 GCF_002271665.1 Terribacillus sp. 7520-G
GCGGCCGCAAGCAATGCCTGCATTTTTTGAAGGAATCCTTCTTCTTGCTCCGCTTGAATACCTGTGAAATTCCCTATTTGTCCGGTGAAGATGATCACGGCGATGCCGGCCGTAAACCCGACCACTACTGGACGCGGGATGAATTTTATCAAGCTGCCGAGCTTGAGCAGCCCGAATATGACAAGCAATATCCCCGCCATCATCCCGGCCAGCAGGAGATCCTGATAACCAAATTGAATGACAATGCCTAACAGAATCGGAACAAACGCTCCAGTCGGTCCTCCAATTTGGAATCTCGATCCGCCAAGCAATGAAATAAGCAGACCGCCGATGATGACTGTATACAGTCCATATTCAGGATTGACCCCCGACGCAATAGCAAAGGACATGCCAAGCGGAATGGCGACGATACCGACAATGATGCCCGCAATGATATCCCGGCGCAGCGCCTGCAAATCATAGCCGCTGTATCTTCCAAGTCTTTTCATTTCATCACTACCTCCCTTTTTGTTGTCACCTTGTTTTTCTTAATTGCATACATTGCAAGAAGCTCCCCGCTCCGACCTCCCTTCCGCAAATTCGTTGGGTATAAGTATTCGACAAAAGCCGAAATTTGTATATCGTACCCATAGGCTATAAATCTTGCCATTCTCATAAAAGGATATTTACTTTGTTTAGTTTCTTAATCCTAACTATCCTCCTGCCTCTATAGAGCCGGATGCATAAAATCCTGGTAAACATCGCCGTATGGGGGTCTCTTTGTAAAATATTTGTAAGCTCCTTATCGGGGAGATACTTTCTTCCTGACTCTTTCTGCCTGTTACTTATCGCATGGCTTACAGCCAGCCATCATGCCATTTTCCTCTTTTGATTGATAGGATTCTTATATATGAAAGTAAGATTAGAATTTGCTTAGAGTATTTATATATGCTAATATATGCATATAAGCAAATAAGAGGAGCGTCTGCATATGAAGCATGATACACATTCGGAACTGACAGAAGAGAGGCTGACACATGTTTCGCAAATCTTCAAAGCCCTCGGTGATCCGACACGCATACGGATCCTGCACCTGCTGCTCGATCAGGAATGCAGTGTCAATCAGATAGCAGAGAAGCTTCAGCTGCATCAATCCACCGTGTCTCATCAGCTGAGCTCGATGAAAAAGATCCGGCTGGTCAAATCGAGACGGGAAGGTACGACAATTTATTATTCACACGATGACAAACACGTCATCGATTTACTGACAGAAGCCATCAGCCACGCCTGCCATAATTAATCTATCGGAGGAATATGTATGGGACACGGACATGCACATGATCATGGACATGGTCATCACCATCATCACGGACACAATGCGAATAAAAAAGCCTTACTGATCAGTTTCATCCTGACGGCAGGATTCATGCTGCTGGAAGCTGTCGGAGGCTTCCTGACAAACAGCCTCGCCCTGCTCTCGGACGCCGGGCATATGCTGAGTGATGCGGTATCACTTGGCGTCGGTCTGTTTGCCTTCATTCTGGGTGAGCGCGTAGCCAATTACAGCAAGACCTACGGCTATAAACGGTTTGAAATACTTGCTGCGCTATTCAATGGCGTCACCTTGATCCTTGTTTCCCTTTATATCTTTTATGAGGCAATCCAGCGTTTCCGCGAGCCTGCAGAAATAGCATCAGGCGGTATGCTGATCATTGCCATTATCGGATTCCTTGTCAACGTTCTGGTTGCCTGGATCCTGATGCGCGGTGATACAAGTGAGAATCTGAATGTGCGCGCAGCTTTCCTGCATGTTATCGGCGATTTGCTTGGGTCAGTCGGTGCGATTGCTGCTGCATTGCTCGTACTTCTGTTCGGCTGGAATTGGGCCGATCCAGCTGCAAGCGTCATCGTTGCCGCCCTGGTGATCCTGAGCGGCTGGCGGGTGACGAAGGATGCCATCCATGTGCTGATGGAAGGTACACCTCGCAATGTAGAGATGCAAAAAATCATTGATTGTATCGAAAAGGCACCAGGTATCATCTCCATTCATGATTTACATGTATGGAGCATCACCAGCGGACAGAATGCCCTTTCCTGTCACGCAGTCGTACAAGGTGACTTGCTGGTCGAGCAGAGTCAGGTCATGTTGCGGAAAATCGAGCATGATCTGGAGCACCTTGGAATCGGTCATGTGACCATCCAGATGGAAACAGCTGCCCATACTCATGAAGAATCCCTCATGTGCCAGCACGATGCCGATTCCCATACACATATCCATGCGCATTGAAAAAGACGAGGAATGATCCTCGTCTTTTTTATGCGGAAGGAGCAGAACTTGAATCTGGATATGATTAAAAAACTAGCTGCCGAATAACAGTTCCGCCAAGCGCTTTCCAAATATCATGACAACGCCGGAACCAGCACCAAGCAGAGAAATGATACTGATTAAGATAGCACCTTTGACTCGCAGCTTCTCCTTTTTGAAAGTGGCATTCGATTCGAGTTCCTGTATTTTCCTTTCCTGTTCATACAGCTTCTCCATGATCTGATTCTGTGCATCCATTTGCTTTTCCAGTGTAACAGCCATTCTTGCTGTGTGACTGTCAATGTTTTCAAGCCACTTTCCCAAAGGCAGCAGTTTCTTATTGATGCTGACCAAATCTTCCCTGATGCCATCGATATCCCGTTGAAATTCCTCCCGAAGCTTAAGCTGCATTTCCAAGAGCTCTGTACGCGAGATGTAATCACTGTTCTTTGCGGGCTCCAAGCTCTCCTACCCCTCTCTGCGCGCCCTGCTCCTTCTTATTTTCATACTATGCATGTACTTTTCTGTCCGATTGTGTCCGCACTTGTCGTAATCATACTGCCTTTTGTTCTGCTTCAAGTTTCCGGATATCCAGCTGCGGAGTGATCATATACATGATGAAAGTCCCTGCCAGACCGATCAGGGTAAGCAAGATGCCCATCGCGATGGATGACACGAATCCGCTGAGCGTGACTGTCAACGAGACAATCAGCATGGATAGATTATATTGAAGTCCCCCGAAAGCCATATACGCACTGCGTTTATCATCTGGAGGGATCGCCGCCATATAGGATTGTTCCACAGGCACCCGGAACACTTCCCCGACGGTGAGTACTGCCATCATGATGAACAGCACCCAAATATCATTTGAGAATGTCAGCGCAGCATAACCCATCGTAAAGATGAGACAGCTGGCGACAAGTACCACTCTATCCTTCATCCCGGCAATGAGTTTGGCAGCAAATAAGGCCAGCAAAGCAACCAGGATCGTATTTTCACTCCGCAAAAGCCCCATCATTTTCACGCCATCCACTTCCCAGAAGAGAAATTGCTGTGTTGGCATTTCCTCTGCCAGCCGGATACCAATATAACTAGTCAGCTGGAATTCCATACTCAAAACCAAGATCCCCCCTGCGATGAACCAGACAAACAGCCGGTCGCGCATGACGGACTGATAAGTGCCAAAGATTTGGGTGATGTGCTGGAATGGCTTGACTTCCACTTTCTGCGGAAAATGTGTCTCCGCGATAAAAAAGTAGACCACGAACAATGTTGCCGCTGCCGTGATTGTCAGCGCCAGGAATAATTCAAATAAATAGTTCTCAAACATGAACGCACCGGCGATTCCGCCTAAAGCAATGGACAAGTTACTCGCCCAATAGCCGATGGAATAAATCAGCCGCCGCTGATCTGGTGTACTGACGTCAATCAGCATCGCATCATTGGCCGGCCCTGCCAGTCCCCAGCAAACACTGTTCAGCATGATCATGCCATATGTAATCTCAGGTGATTCGAACCACGGTGAATTGCTTACCATCATCATGAAAAATGCCACCAGCCTAAGTGTTTCAGCCAGCAGCATTATCTTGCGCCGCCCGAATAAATCACTGAAGTAACCGCCAATCAATGACATCCCGATTCCGACGAATACATTGACGAGCAGCAGCAGTCCAGCTACTTTCGCTCCGAAATGCATTGCCAGATAGATGGTCATGAATGGTGTCACCATACTGCCGATCAAACTGGAAACGAAGGATTCCACAAGCCTTATCTTTATATTTGGATGAAAATCCCGAAACCGCATCGTATCCCCCCCTTTTCTGTATTTTCTAATTGTATAGATATTTTACAGTAAATTCCATAGGGTATGAAAATAAAAAATGACCACAAGGATTTTCCCTTGTGGTCATTCCGAATGCGTTCGAAGGAAATCGATCATATGATCGAAGCTGTATTGCGCTTCCTCCAAATATAATTTTCGCTGATATTCATGCCCGGCTGCTGGATGGGAAGCGTCGAAGAACATCCTTTCCACCTCTACCCCGGCCGCATCCAATTCATCTGCCATCTCCACACTTTGCGAATGCAGTTTATCGGTTTCACCGGATGAAATGAATGTCGGGGGATAATCCGGGGTAATCTGGAACACCGGTGACATATCCCGCAGACGCGGATCATCGATGAAGTCTTTATTACCAGTATAAGACCAAAGAAATGTCGTCATATTATTGAAGCCCGTCTGCTGTGCCTGTTCCAGATTCAGGACACCATTATACAGCAATGCCCCCTTAAGCTGGTCCGGCTGGAGCGCCGAATTCTCACCAATGACGGATTCCGTTGTCGGATTGGTTGCCATTGCCGCGACCATGCCGGCAAGATTTGCACCCGCTGAGCCTCCGCCGACGAAGACCCGTTCTGTATCGCCATCATAACGGGGGGCTTCCCGCAATGCAAAACTGATTGCATCATTCAATTGATAGAGCTGGGAAGGAAAAGTATATTCCGGCGCCAGCCCATAATTCACATTCACAACCAAGTAACCTTCGGAAGCTATCCACATAGTGAATGGATTCTGAGCTTCTTTGTCGCCGCCGACCCATCCGCCGCCATGAATATAGATGACGATTGGAAGTGCTCCTTGGGCATCCTCCGGATAATAGAAATCCAATCTGCCATCATAATTTTCAGTTGGATAGGCAATATCCTTCACTGCTGCGACATTATCCGGATAAGGCATATCCGGTTGTCCATCGCTTTGATCGATTGCCATAAAAGCTCTAATCTCAGGAGAAAAGAGACTGCCGATGAGGAGCAGGACACCACTCGCCAAAATGATGACTCCCGGAATCCATACCCTTTTTCTCCGCAACATGCTATCTCTTTCCTCCTCTCTGTACGCTCATACGCTGCTTCTTATTAGCTTATAACAAATAAGGTGTAATATCCATGCCTTCCGTCCGTCCAAGTATTGCCTCTGCTACCAGTTTCCCTGAGTATGGAGCAAGATTCAAACCAGCAGGGCCGAATCCGGCTGCCAGGTGAAGTCCGTCCACAGCCTGGACCGGACCAAGGATCGGATAAGGGTTCGGACCTGCAGGACGCAGACCGATGCGGAATTCTTCCACTTCCTCATCCGCGAGACCCGGCGCGACCTTCAGTGCCTCCCGCACCACTTCCTGCATACCCGCGGCTGTCAGTTTCGTATCATAGCCTGAGCCTACTTCCCTCGTGGCTCCTGCCACGACTTTTCCGTCGTCGAAGCCAAGCAAATAGTGGCTGCTTTTCGGCAGAATGACCGGCCAATCACTTGTATCTGCATCCACACGCATATGCATGATCTGACCCTTCTGCGGTTCGACTGGCAGCTTTAGGCCGATTGGTTCCAGCAGATTGTTGATCCAAGCTCCTGCCGCTGCCACGACTGCATCTGCCTCGATCATCTCCTCACCGACACGTACTCCAAGGACTTTGTTGTTTCCTTCATGGAGCAAGACAGCTTCCCCCTGCTTATACCGAACGCCGTGCTTTTCTCCTGCCTCAAGCAAAGCCTGCAGCAGCTGCCGTCCATCCACACGCGCCGCACCTTCCAGATAGAGAGCCGTCATATCCTCGCGCAGCGGCGGGAATTTCCCTCTGGCTTCTTCTGCACTCAACCTCTTGATTTCCCCGATTTCCGGTGTGTCAATCCTCTGTTTATAGGCGAGCTTCTCCAGCTCATCCAGCCGCTTCTTACTGGCACTGACATATAATGCCCCTACTTGCTTGTAGCTGACATTTGCCTGGCCATCCTCCTTCAGCAGCTCCAGCAGGCTCGGATAATAAAGCGCACCCGCTTTAGCCAGGGTAAAATAAGGCTTGATCCGGACACGTTTGGACAGCCACGGGGAAATGATGCCAGCTCCAGCTGCTGTGGCCTGCCCTTTCGCTTTCGAATCGATGATCGTCACTTTCTTCCCGGCCTTTGCCAGATGATAGGCTGTGCTCGCTCCGGCAATACCTCCGCCGACAACTGCAATATGCATAGTACTTCCCCCAGTTTCTTTTTCTCCCTATTATACACAGATGCTGCAGCTGTTTCAGGATATACCTTTCGTGCTACACTAGAAGCATAAACTTCAAGGAGATGAAGATGATGAAACAAACATTGATCGACCGTCTTACTACATATGCAAAAGTGGATACACAATCCAATGAAGACATCGAAACGACTCCTTCCACCCCAGGGCAGCTTGAGCTCGCCAATATGCTAGTCGATGAGCTGAAACAGATCGGCATGGAAGAAGTGACGATCGATGACAATGGCTATGTAATGGCGACACTGCCGGCTACCACCGACAAAGATGTACCTGTGATCGGTTTCATGGCCCACGTCGATACCGCGACGGATTTCACCGGAAAGAATGTCAATCCGCAGGTGATCGAGAACTTCGACGGAAATGATATCACCCTCAATGAAGAGCTTGATGTAGTTCTGTCCGCAGCCGAATTTCCTGAATTGCCTGGCTACAAGGGACATACTTTGATGACGACAGACGGCACAACACTTCTCGGTGCCGATAATAAAGCCGGCATCGCCGAAATCATGACCGCGATGGAATACTTGATCCAGCATCCGGAAATCAAGCATGGCAAAATCCGCGTCGCTTTCACGCCCGATGAAGAAATCGGCCGCGGTCCCCATAAATTCGATGTGGAGGCTTTCGGTGCAGCATACGCTTACACTATGGATGGCGGTCCGCTAGGCGAACTGGAGTATGAAAACTTCAACGGCGCCCAGGCGAAAATCACGTTCAACGGCAACAATGTGCATCCAGGAACAGCAAAGAACAAAATGGTAAACAGTATGAAAATAGCCATGGAATTCCATGCCAAGCTCCCTGAGGATGAAGCTCCGGAATATACGGAAGGCCGCGAAGGCTTCTTCCACCTGCTTTCTTTCCAAGGAGATGTGGAACAGACAAAACTCCAATATATCCTTCGTGATCATGATCGGGACAAATTCGAGGCGAAAAAGGCTTTATTCGAAGAAATCGCCGCAGAGCTCCGAGCTGAATATGGTGACAAGAGCATCGAGCTGCATATGCGTGACCAATACTACAACATGCGTGAAAAAATAGAGCCTGTCATGGAAATCGTCGACATTGCATCCGATGCCATGAAACGCCTGGATATAGAGCCAGTGATCAAACCAATCCGCGGTGCAACGGACGGCTCACAGATTTCTTATATGGGCTTGCCGACCCCGAACGTCTTCACCGGCGGCGAGAACTATCACGGAAAATTCGAATACATTTCTGTCGATAATATGGAAAAAGCTACAAAAGTCATCATCGAAATCGCAAAACTGTTCGAGGAACAAGCCAAATAAACACAGAGCCGGAACCCCCGGCTCCTTCCTTGTTGACAACCTGACCATAATTGCATATAATTATCTCGAATTCGAGATAAAAGGAAGCGTGAACGACTATGGCGGCAGATAACGTAGGCTTATCGTTAAAGCTATTCATTGTATTGACAAGGGCTCTCCAATCCATCAAAAAGCGGGTCGAGGAGGATATCAAGAAGCAAGGAATCAATTTAACGGAATTCGCTGTGCTGGAACTGTTATTTCATAAAGGAGACCAGCCAATCCAGAAAATCGGCAGTAAAGTTTTATTATCCAGCAGCAGCATCTCGTATGTAGTGGATCGCCTGGTCCAGAAAGAGATGATCAGAAGACGTCCCTGCCCGGAGGATCGGCGCATTACCTTTGCCACTTTGACAGATAAGGGCCGCGCATTCATGGAGGACTACTTCCCTAAACATGAACAAGCGATCCACAGCATTCTGGCAGGTCTTGACGATGATGAAAAAGCGCAAGTCATCGAGCATATCAAAACACTGGGATTATATGCCGAGGGTGCTTCCATCAATAAATAAAAGGAGGAATAAAGATGATTCATGTTTTCAAAGCAGCCAAACAAGCAAACAAACCGACCTTTCTATTGCTGCACGGTACGGGCGGTACCGAAAAAGATCTGTTGCCGCTGGCTAATATGATCGATCCTGACGCAGCGGTTTTGAGCGTACGGGGAAATGTCTCCGAACATGGTATGCCCCGCTTCTTCAAACGTCTTGCAGAAGGGGTCTTCGATGAAGAGGATTTGATTTTCCGTACCGGGGAGCTGCGTGATTTCCTTGATGAAGCAGCTGAAAAATACGGATTCGACCGGGATCAGATAATCGCAGTCGGCTACTCCAACGGTGCCAATATTGCAGCAAGCCTCCTCTACCATTTCAGCGATTCGCTAAAAGGAGCGATCCTGCATCATCCGATGGTGCCTAGACGACATATCGAACTCGCCAAGCAGCAAGGAACGCCTGTCTTCATCACGGCAGGCGACAATGATCCCATTTGCCCGAGATCCGAGGCAATCGAGCTTGAGCAAATGCTTCGCGATGCTGGCGCTGAACCATCCATTCACTGGGAGAGCAATGGACACAGCCTGACCCATACAGAAGTCCAAGCAGCAGCGGAGTGGTATCGTAAACACTTCTGAGCGCCTGGAACCAAGCATTCTGATTACACAAAATGCCGAAACATGAGAAATTTGCCCATGTTCGGCTTTTTCTCTTGGCAGAATATCTCGCAATGGAACCCACACGACTCTTCCCCTTCCTTTGTTCAGCAGGGCATACCAGTTTATTTTGTGGTATAATTTAACTGAAATGAAAGAAATTATTTAAATATAGAGCTGTCTTGTACATGCTACTTCGTTTATGCAGAGGAAGGGACTAAAATTGAACAGATCATATAAGACATTCACCATAACCTTTAATAGCCTCCTAATATTATTCTCCATAGGAATCATCTATTCATCCTTGATAGGATGGAATGAACTGGACAGATCACTTCTTTATCTTCTGCTGGGGATGGCGATATTCATCAGTCGATTGACTTGGATTGTCAAAGTATACGTGCAGCAAAGACGTACACCGCATTGAACCTGCTTCAATGGTTTGCCTACTATAAAGGAAACAAAGCCTGCGCATGGGATGCGCAGGCTTTGTTCATTCCATTCCGATCCAAACACTTTTCACTTCGGTATAGTTATCCAAAGCATACGAACCCATTTCCCGGCCGATACCGGATTGTTTATATCCTCCGAATGGCGATGCCGCATCGAAGGCATTATAGCAGTTGACCCACACTGTACCGGCACGGAGGCGGTTGGCGATATAATGTGCTTTTGTGACATCCTGTGTCCAGACGCCGGCAGCCAGGCCGTATTCGCTGTCATTCGCCCGGCGAATCAGTTCATCGAGGTCATCGTAAGGCATTGCCGAAATGACCGGGCCGAAGATTTCCTCCTTGGCAATCGTCATTTCATCCCGTACATCGGCAAAGATCGTCGGCGAGACGAAATAGCCCTGCTCCTGCGGTTTGCCCCCGCCAGTGACGAGCTCCGCCCCTTCACTTCTTCCCTTCTCGATATAGCCAAGCACTCGTTCCTGCTGCTCCAATGATACGAGCGGACCAATCTCGGTATCTGCATGAATGCCAGCGCCCTGTTTGATTTTTTCTGCGTGGGAAGCCATATCGGCAATCACATTATCAAATTGCTTTTTCTGGATGAAGACACGTGATCCAGCGCAGCATACCTGTCCTTGATTGAACATGACACCGTTCAGCGTACCAGGGATTGCCTTGGTCAGATCCGCATCCGGCAAAACGATATTCGGGGACTTGCCGCCAAGCTCCAACGTCACTCGCTTCAATGTTTTCGATGCATTGGCCATGATCTGCTTCCCGACGCTGGTGGAGCCGGTGAAAGCAATCTTATCCACGAGCGGATGATCGACAAGCGGCTGGCCCGCTGTTTCGCCGAATCCAGGCACGATATTGAGAACGCCAGCCGGGAATCCTGCTTCCTCTGCCAGTTCTGCTAGGTATAATGCGGACAGCGGTGTCTGCTCCGCTGGCTTCAGTACCACCGTACAGCCAGTGGCCAGTGCCGCACCGAGCTTCCACATCGCCATCAGGAGCGGGAAGTTCCACGGAATGATCTGTCCTACCACACCAAGCGCTTCATGTCTTGTGTAATTGAAATATGGGCCGTTCACAGGTATTGTCTGTCCGACGATTTTTGTCGACCAGCCTGCGTAATAGCGCATATGTTCAATAGCCAGCGGAATATCCGCGTTTGTCGTTTCCCTGATCGGTTTCCCATTGTCCAGCGTTTCGAGCTGGGCAAGTGCGTCTGCATGTTCTTCCATCAAGTCGGCCAGCTTGTACATGATACGGCTTCGTTCCGCTGCTGTCATCGTCGACCACGGACCTTCATCGAAAGCCTGGCGCGCTGCTTTCACCGCACGATCGATATCCTCTGCCCCGGCTTCATAGACAGTTGCCAGTACTTCACCAGTAGCTGGGTTGTATGATTCGAATGTCTTCTCCGTTGCACTTGCCGTGAACTCTCCATTGATATACAATTTCTTCGTTCCATTCAAAAAACGCTCCACTTTCTCATGCACACCTGCTGCTAATTGACTCATAGAAATCCTCCTCAGATTGTATTCTAGTTTTGTCTAAGCGTCGTGATGCAAGATGACGATTTCGGGAACCGCTTACAATAGCTATGGTAGCACCTTGTTATCTTGGAAAGCAATTGATAGCATGGAAGAAAGGTACGCTAAATTTCGACATGGAAAAAGGCTCAGCCGACAGGCTGAGCCTCCATCCCTATCTCCTGCAGGAATCGTTTCACCACTCGTTCGTACTCCTGTTTATTCTCGGCCAAGGACATGGCATGATCGCCCTTTTCGAATAAATGCAGCTGCTTGTACCCCTTCTGTTTCCGTGCGTACAAGTCCCTCGTCATTTGCACTGGAATATACGAATCTGGCAGACTGCTGATAAAGAGGACAGGCTTTTCGATATTGGCTATGGCATTTATCGGGGATACATCCCGGAAGCGGTATCCATCCATTTTCCGGACAATCAATTCTGCTGCCGGCAAGAAAACTTGACGCGGCAAACGGAATTGAACTTTCAGCCGATAGGCAACCTGTTCTGCAAAATCACTGTAAGGGCAGTCAGCTATATAAAAATCGGCACCATCCTCCACTGTCCCTGCATAAAGCAGCGCGGTTGCTGCTCCCATGGATTCACCATGCACACCCAATTTCAAATCATAATCATACCGTTCCTTCGTCCACTGGATCACCCGAGCCAGATCATGTCTTTCGTGGTAGCCATACGTAATACTGCTGCCGTCGGAAAGTCCGTGTCTGCGCTGATCGTATAAAACGACGTTAAAGCCCAGCTCCAGGAATATGTTCATATATTTGATGGAATTATATTTAGTGACAGCCACTCCATGCGAGATGACTGCTACATGCCTGGAATCTGGATTCCCCACGTAATGCGTGCCATATATTTTCCCCTCATTGGAAGGGACATCGAACTCTTCCTTACGCAGTCTATCATAAGCTGCTTTGTCGTAGCGCCCGGCCTCCACCTCACGTTTGATCGTCTCTTCCTCCGTGAAGGCTTTCATATGGCGCAGCT
Organism: Terribacillus sp. 7520-G; assembly: GCF_002271665.1. NCBI lineage: Bacteria > Bacillati > Bacillota > Bacilli > Caryophanales > Bacillaceae > Terribacillus > Terribacillus sp. 7520-G. The sequence continues at coordinate 11,835 of NZ_NQFP01000003.1, forward strand.
CCTTATTGACGAGCTGTGTCACAAGCAGCGTATATCCTCCGAAAAGGCCCGCAGCAGAAAGTAATATACCTTTCTTTCCCATATCACTACCCCCTTATTTGTATTATATTTTACAATAAGCATATCAAGTGTTGCTTTTTAAAATAAAATGAGTTAACTTATCATTTGATAAGTTATTGAAGAGGTTAGACATATGGCGAGGAAAAAAGAAGTTTCCGCTGAACAGACGCAGCGGAATATTATCGGGACAGCTGAACGGCTTTTCATGACACACGGCTACAGGGCGATATCCACCCGCCGCATCGCAGAGGAATGCGGAATTACACAGCCTGCTCTATATCACCATTTCCCTAATAAACAGGCCATCTATTTGGAGGTTGTCCGTTCCACCATGGTGCAGACAGAAGAAGCGATGGCACATGTACTGCAGGATCATGCTGATAGTAAGGATCGTATACGGCAAATAGCCTATTTTATGATCATGAACCATCAAGGTGATATGACGCAGATGTTTCATGATCTGCAATATGAAATTGATGAGGAACATCAGAAAACCATCCAGGATTGGTGGATGAGGAGCTACTTCAATCCTGTGATGCAGACAGTCACGGAGGGAATGGCCAAAGGGGAGATAAAATCAGTGACTTCTGCATCACCGATGGAGCTGAGCTTTTTCGTCCTCGAAATGATGAAATCTTCCCTCCCTCCTTCCAAGCAGGAACAGGAAGCAAGAAGAACGTTCGCCGACAAGAAATCGAAGATGCTCGCAGATATCCTTTTTGATGGAATCCGGAAAAAATAAAAGATTATGCACATAATCTTTTATTTTTCGGGTATAACTTATCGATCGATAAATTAATTAGGAGGGAATATGCATGCAAAAAATAGGTGCATTCATAAGCAGTAAATCCGGGCGATGGGTCATTTTAGCAGCCTGGATTGTCCTTGCACTTGCATTGAATCTTGCTTTGCCGCAAGCAAACTCACAGGAAGACGAACAAGCCGAAACATTCTTGAATGACACAAACAGCGAGGAAGCGGCGCGCATCATCGAAGAAGAATTCTCCGATAACAGCGGTCTGCCTGCTTTGCTGACCTGGTACCAGGAAGATGGCCTTTCGGATGAAGATCTGAAGGCAATACAGCAGTACAGCGCAGGTTTGCAGGATGCCGAGATAAAAGCTGCCGCAGTTCCCCCATTTCAGGATATCCCGCTTCCAGCTTTGAAGGAACAGCTTTCGGATGATGGGACCACACTCGTCATGCCGATTCTGTTTGCTGACGGAACAGCTGCGGATACAGTGGAAGCAGGGCTTGAAAAGATCCAATCTGCAGCAAATGATGCCTTTGAGCAGAATCCATTCGAACAAGGATTGGACAGCGGCAACTTACTCGTTCGGACGACAGGTCCAGCTGGTATTTCTGCCGATGCTGTCAGCCTCTTCTCTCAGGGGGATACCACACTTCTCTTTGCAACTGTACTGATCGTGCTTATTTTCCTATTGGTCATCTATCGCTCTCCAATATTGGCATTGGTGCCTCTTATCGGTGTCGGATTTGCTTATTTGGTCATCAGTCCGATCCTTGGTGCATTGGGAGAAGCCGAGTCGATCTCATTTGATTCACAAGGACTCGCAATCATGACTGTATTGCTCTTCGGGGCAGGTACCGATTACTGCCTGTTCTTGATCACCCGCTTCCGGGAAAATCTTTGGGAGATAAAAAGCAAGAAAACAGCACTTATCCGATCCCTTGCTTCTGCAAGCGGCGCTATTGCCATGAGCGGGCTGACGGTCATCGTCGCGATGCTGGTCTTGCTCGCTGCAGACTACGGATCCATCAACAGATTCGCGATACCTTTCGCGATATCCATCTTCATTATGCTGCTTGCGAGCCTGACACTTGTACCAGCGCTGCTTGCAATCATCGGCCGTGTCTCCTTCTTCCCTTTCATTCCCAGAACAGCGGAGATGCAAAAGGAGAGAGCACAAGACAAAGGAAAGCCTGTCCATACCAAGAAGCCCCATAACAAAATCGGTAATGCTGTCGGCAGCCTTGTCACGGAACATCCTTGGAAAATCGCCATCATCACCATCGTTGTACTCGGTGTGCTGGCCGGAATTTCCTCGCGCATCACCTATACGTATGATACGCTGTCTTCCTTTCCGGATGGCATGCCTTCAAAGGAGGGCTTTGAAATCCTCGAAGATCATATGAATGCAGGAGAGCTTGCCCCGGTATCGGTCATCACGGAAACAGATGACCCCGAAGCAGTGCATGCTGCTTTGTACGATTTACCTTATACGGCGGCTGTGGTGGATCCCGAGCAAGCAAAATCGAATGATCGACTGATCCGTATCCAGCTTGAATTGAATGAAAACCCTTATTCAAACGAAGCAATGGCTCACGTTCCCGACATCAAAGAAACCGTGGCAGCTGTCACCGGTGATGCCGACAGCGTTTGGATCGGCGGTCAGACAGCAGAACAATATGATACACAGCAAGTGACCAAGCATGACGAAAAATGGATCATCCCCATCGTTGTCGGCTTCATCACTTTGCTGCTGCTGACATATTTACGCTCCGTGACTGCAACGATTTATCTCGTTGCGACCGTCCTGCTTTCCTTCTTCAGCGCATTGGGACTCGGCTGGCTTATCCTGCATCATGGATTCGGCGTCGACGCAATCCAAGGATTCATCCCGCTGTATGCATTTGTATTCATCGTTGCGCTTGGGGAAGATTATAATATCTTCATGATCTCAAGCATTTGGAAACGCAGCAAAACGATGCCGCTTAAACAAGCGATTGCAGACGGTGTTGCCCATACCGGCGGTGTCATCACCTCTGCAGGTTTGATCCTGGCAGCAACATTTGCCGTTTTGACGACTCTGCCTATTCAAATTCTTGTTCATTTCGGGACGATCACGGCAATAGGTGTACTTCTGGATACCTTCCTTGTCCGTCCTTTCCTCGTACCAGCCATGACAGCCATTCTTGGCAAATGGGCATTCTGGCCTTGGAGGAAGCGCATACAGCAATCCGAACAGAATGAACAGAAGGCACAGGCTTGATTTGACACGGGAAGATGATGACTAAGAGCGGCGTGTGAAATCGAAATACGATTTCACACGCCATTCTTTTTGAATCTGTTTTTTTGTATTTGCGTAATGCAAACAGTCATAGAGCTGACAGTAAAATAAGCCCTATTGTCGATGATACTTCGATATCAAACTTTGCACTTAAAGCACATAGCAGGATACCAAAGCTGATACCTGGATAATCTTCCCCATGAAATTGCATAAAGCCACTTCATCATAGATTGGGCTTTTTCGCTCCCGGGCATTGTGTCATAGCAAGGCCCCTTTCCTTTTTGATAGGAACATAGCGAAAATCAAAAAAGGGATAAAATAAGAAAACAGACAATTGCTCCATTCACAACGACCATCCCTCTCCGGCCCTTATTCAAAAGTCCAAATTCATATGTCCAGGCAAACAACACTTTCTATCACATTACCAGGATCACTTTCACCCTATTCCCCTTCCATTCTTGTCCAAGCAAATCCTTTCCATATATGCACATGCATTTGCTAAAGTTAAGACAGACTAATGAAAAGGAGCTGAGCAAGAAATGACAGAACGCGTGCAGTTAGGCAAGTCAGGATTATACGTTAATCCGATTGGAGTCGGTACGAATGCGGTCGGAGGCCATAACCTCTATCCGAATCTGGATGAGGAACAAGGCAAGGAGGTTGTCCGCCAAGCGATCGAAAATGGGATGAATTTCTTTGATACAGCTTTTATTTATGGACCAGAACGATCCGAAGAGCTTGTCGGGCAAGTAATCAAAGAAAGCGGAAAACGCGACGATATCGTCATCGCAACCAAGGCTGCCCATAAAATCATCGATGGCGGGACGAAGATGGATAATTCGCCGAAATTCCTGAAGGATTCGGTGGAAAGTGCTTTGAAACGTCTGCAGACGGATTATATCGATTTATTCTATATCCATTTCCCTGATGAAGATACACCGAAAGCAGAAGCTGTCGGCGCTTTGAAAGAACTGAAAGACCAAGGTAAAATCAAAAGCATCGGTGTTTCCAACTTCTCTATCGAACAGCTTAAAGAAGCGAATGTCGATGGCTATGTAGATGTGCTGCAATCGGAATATAATCTTTTCAAACGCGGTGCGGAAAAAGACCTGCTTCCATATACAGCCGAAAATAATATTTCCTTCGTACCTTACTTCCCGCTTGCCTCCGGCTTGCTTGGCGGTAAATACGATGAGAATACGAAGTTTGATGATTTGCGTGCGAACGATCCACTGTTCCAAGGAGAAGCCTTCAAACAGAATCTTCAAAAAGTGGATCAGCTGCGGGGCATCGCTTCCAGGAAGGATGCAGAGATTGCTCATGTCGTGCTCGCTTGGTACCTGACTCGCGATAGCATCGATGCCATCATCCCTGGAGCAAAACGTCCGGAACAAGTACTGAATAACCTGAAGACATTGGATGTCAAATTGACTGCTGAGGATATCGAAGCTATCGATAAGATTTTCCGATAAGAAGAAGCGGATGCCCGGGCATCCGCTTTTTCTTCATTTTTGTTCGGATTGAACAAGTATTTTCACTTGGTTCTTTTCTTTGATCAGGCTTTCGAAGCCTTCTTCCACCACTTCATCAAGCTTGATTTTCTTCGTTACCAGCTTTTCAGCAGAGAAATACCCTTTTTCCATCAAGGATAGCACCTGAGGGAAAACATCGCGATAGCCGATGATGCCTTTTACGGAACGTTCCTGGATAACGATGTCATTCGGCATGATTTCAGCAGGTTTCTCCCAGATGCTGACGATCATCGTTTCACCGCCGATATCAGTAGACTGAATTGCCTGACGCAAGACTACTGGAACGCCTGTCACCTCAAAAGCAACTTCCACACCGCCATCAGTCAATCTCCTGATTTCCTCCACTGTATCATCCACCTTGCTTGGATCTACAACAATGGCACCCAGCTCTTCCGCTTTCGCCTGGCGTTCCGGTGAAAGCTCAACTGCGTAGATTTCAGCAGCTCCTGCAGCTTTCAATGCTTCAATGACAAGCAGGCCGATTGGTCCGCAGCCGAAGACAGCCACTTTATCCCCGGCTTTCACTTTACTGGAACGTACTGCATATAAAGCTACGGCAGACGGTTCTACCAGCGCACCTTGCTCATAGCTCAAAGAATCCGGGAGCTTGAACAGGAGCTCTTCGTCGACGGCTACATATTCACTCAAGCCGCCGCCACCGCCGGCAAGACCCAGGAAGCCCATTTGCTTGTCCAAATTATATGCCCCTTGATGTCCATGCGTTGCAAAGATTGGTTCCACGACTACACGGTCGCCAATCTGGTAATCTTTCACTTCAGGTCCCACTTCGACTACCTCTCCCGAAAATTCATGCCCCATTGTCACCGGAGCCACTTCCCCAGTCAGCGGATGCGGTTCATCGACGGGTATGAAAATCGGTCCGCCAAGATATTCGTGCAAGTCACTTCCGCAAATGCCGCACCATTTCACCTTCATCTTCACCTGATTCGGTTTGATGACAGGCTCATCGATTTCTTCCAATCTGACATCTTTCTTGTCATGCCAACGTAATGCTTTCATTTCTAACATCCCCTTTTATCAGCATTTCCGACTGCATTTTCAGTATAATACTGCTGAATGATATAATAAATTTCGGATCATTTAACTTAAATAAACGTTTGCTTAACTAAATGAGGGATGGACATGACAATCGAGCAATTGAAATATATCGTCGCCATTGCAAGATCAGGTTCACTGAAAGCAGCGGCAGCCGAGCAGCACGTGACATTGCCTGCTCTGAGCCAGGCATTGACCAACCTGGAAAGGGAGCTGAATATCAGCTTATTCAGCCGCTCCCGGACCGGCACGACACCGACAGAAGAAGGCAAGAAGCTTGTCCGGCATGCGGAGGCTGTGCTGGAGAAGCTGCAGGAATTCACCGACGAAGCGGAGACATATACCGAGTCCTTGAATGGAGAGCTCAAAATTGCCAGCTTCCCCGGACCGATGCAGATTCTCGTGGAATTATTCGCTAAATTCCGCAAGCGCCATCCGAATATCAAGGCATCCTTATTCGAGCATACCTCCCAGCACATCATGAGGAAAGTGGCAGCCGAAGCAGTGGATATCGGGCTGGTCATCTATACAGAAAAAGAAGTACAAAAATATCGCAATCTGGTCTTTAAAAGACTGCTGGATGGGCATATGGTCACAGCTGTCAATAATCGGCATCCGCTGGCCAAGGAAAAATTCATCACGGAAGAAATGCTCATCAAACAGCCGATCGTCCTTTATAATGATGCTTATATCCAAGCCTTCATGCGCCAGTTCAAGTCATTGCAATACGACATCCTGTTCACGACGAACAATGTCCAGACGATCCGGAATATGGTGGAAAATGAGACTGCAATCAATATCGGATTCGATTATGCCTTCCGGACCGATGCCGAATTATCGAGAAGCAAAGACATCACGCTGCTCCATTTTGCCCCTCCCTTTTATCAAACTTACGCTTTTGGCTATGTTTATCACGGAAACAATACACTTTCCCGTGTAGCCAAGACCTTTTTACATGAGCTGGAAGAGACGATCATCGCCAAGGAAGAGGCACATGCACATTCGGCCCCGGACTTATACACGCATATAAAAAACACGCCTGTCATTTGACCGGCGTGTTTCAAAATCAAGCGGAAGTTGTTCCTTGTCCGCCATCGATGCGGTAATAAGAGCCTGTAATGAAGGAAGCTTTCTCAGAAGCCAGGAACAGCATCAAATCGGCAATCTCTTCTGCCGTAGCATAACGGTTCATCGGTACGCTCGCTTCAAAGCCTTTTCTGGCTTCTTCTTCATGTCCTTTTGCCGCATTTGTTTCGATGGAACGCATCATTGCCGTATCCACTCCAGATGGTGCAACAGCATTTACACGGACGCCATAATCAGCCACTTCCAATGCAGCTGTTTTATTAAGGCCGATAAGCGCATGCTTCGAAGCGATATAAGCGCTCATGCCTGGAGCTCCAAGCAACCCGCCGTTGGAAGCTGTGTTCACCACTGCACCGCTTTTCTGCGCTGTCATCACTTTCAATACATGCTTCAATCCGAGGAAAGCACCGACTACATTGACAGCGAGCACCTTTTCCAGATTCTCCACAGAAGAATCGACGATATTCGCGAATTCCCCATTGATACCAGCGTTATTGACAAATACATCAATCCGGCCAAAATGCTCTGTTGTTTTTTGTACGTAATTCACTACGTCCTCTTCCTTCGCAACATTGGCTGACAGCAGTAATTTCTCTGCCTCGATGGATACTGCAGCGTTTTCCAATGTTTCCCTGGAAAGATCCACCAAAGCCAGCTTCGCCCCTTCAGCAGCGAATTTCTTGGCAGCCGCAATTCCGATTCCGCCTGCCGCCCCAGTAATAAGTACCACTTTGTCTTTGAATTCCATCTCTTAAGTCCCCTCTCAGAATATGTACTTCATACTTATTATCGGTAACTAAATTACCTTTATCAATTGAATCACTTAAAAAAATAAACAAAAAGAGGCTGGGAT
>NZ_NQFP01000004.1:0-71585 GCF_002271665.1 Terribacillus sp. 7520-G
CCCGTGGAAAGCGGAGTGTCCTGCCGAAGCAGGGCTCAAGAATAAGATTCGGTTTTAAGCACTGGAAAATTAGTTATTGTCCCAGCCTCTTTACTCTGTCGGATTCAATATCCGGTGCAGGAAGCGCTGTGTACGATCTTCTTTTGGGTTCGAAAGCACTTCTGCCGGCGATCCTTTTTCGACAATGACGCCGCCATCGATAAAGATGATTTCATCGGCGATTTCCTGGGCGAATTTGATCTCATGCGTGACGACCACCATCGTCCAGCCTTCATTGGCCAAATCGCGCATGACTCGGAGCACTTCCCCGATCAGTTCCGGATCGAGCGCGGAAGTTGGTTCATCGAACAGCATGAGCTCCGGTTTGATTGCAAGCGCCCTGGCAATCCCCACCCGCTGCTGCTGTCCGCCCGAAAGCTGGTACGGATACAGATCTTTTTTATCCTTTAGTCCTACTTTATCAAGCAATTCGATGGCTTCGTTCCGTACAGTCTGTTTGTCTCGTTTTTGGACCTGAACAGGTCCTTCCATGACATTTTCCAGCACCGTACGATGCGGGAATAGATTATAAGATTGAAATACCATGCCTGATTTGCGGCGCAGTTTGATCAATTCCTGCTGTTTGACCTTCTGGCTGAAATCCACTTGATGGTCCTCGAAGCCGACGATTCCTTCATCCGGAATCTCCAGTGCATTCAAACAGCGCAATAGCGTTGTCTTCCCGGAACCCGATGGTCCGAGGATCGCAATCACCTTGCCTTTATCCACTTGCAAATCGATGGATTTCAACACTGTATTTGTACCGAAAGTTTTCTTTAAACCTTTTACTGCTAGCATTGCTATCCCTCCTTACCTTGCTGTGTAACGGTCTAATCTGCGCTCAAGCTGATGCTGGACCAGCGACAGGACGAAACAGATGATCCAATAAATGAAGGCAGCCAGGATATAAATATAGACAATCTGATCCAGGTTGGTGGCACCGATTTGCTGTGATTTGCGAAACAGCTCGGTTACGAGAATCTGGGATGCCAGCGATGTTTCCTTCACCAAGCTGATGAAGCTATTGGATAAAGGCGGCACGGATACTCGCAATGCCTGCGGAAGAATGACACGAAACAGCGTTTTCCGATATGTCATCCCAATCGTAAAGCCCGCCTCCCATTGTCCTTTTGGAACCGAGAGGATGGATGCCCGGATGATTTCCGATGCATATGCCCCTACATTCAAGGAAAAGGCTATGATAGCTGTCGGATACGGATCGATCATAATATTCAATTCCGGCAGCAAGTAGAAAATGATGAATAACTGAACGAGCAGCGGTGTGCCTCGGATGGCAGATACGTAAACAGAGAAAATCCACCGCAATGGCTTGATCTTCGAAATCCTTACCAGTGCCGTGATGAGTGCGATGATGATACCAAAAAAGAATGAAATAAGAGTCAAGGGGATCGTGACTTTGATCCCCTCGATCAGTATCGGCCAGAATGACTGCTGCAACAGCTCCCAAGGGATGACAATCCCGCCGAATACCATATTACTTGTTAACATCTTCGCCAAACCATTTCGTTGAGATTTCAGCTAATGTACCATCTTCACGCATCTCATCAAGTGCTTTGTTGAACTGGTCCACGATCTCCCCGCTATCTTTGCGGAAAGTGAAGTATGTCTCGGATGGCTCGCCAGTCTCGAAAGCAATTTTCACTGGTGCATCCTCATCGGTATTATTCAAATAATCAAGGACAGCAAGTTTGTCATTGAAAGTAAGATCGACACGGCCTTGTTCAATCAGCTGAATGGATTGCGCCAGCCCTTCGACACCTTCGATTTTCGCTCCTGCTTCTTCGGCAAGTGCATTATAGTTACTTGTCAAAGACTGTGCGGATGTCTTGCCTTCCACATCCTCGATTGATTTTATTTCGTTATTATCCGCAGCTGTCACGACAACCGACTGGGATTTTGTATAAGGATCGGAGAAGTCATATTGTCCGACACGTTCGTCGTTCTGCCCTTTACCCACTTGGTTCGCGATAACATCGAAACGCGCGCTGTTCAAACCAGAGAACATGGAATCCCACTGTGTTTCTTCAAATTTCACTTCAAGGCCCAGATGCTTGCCGACTTCCTCCATCACATCTACATCATAGCCTGTAAGCTCCCCATTATCGTCATGGAAAGTGAACGGAGCATAAGTTCCTTCCGTTCCTACAGTAATTACACCTTTATCCTGAACTTCTTGCCAAAGATCGGAATTACCGCCATTATCACCTGAATCGGACGCGGAATCATCTCCGTTGCCGCAGGCGGCGAGAATTGCAAATATTGACATAAATAGTAGACCTAATAGTGCTTTCTTCATGTACCAAACCCACTTTTCTATAATTTTTAACTTCAACAGTGTACGTCCAACATCAGCAAAAGTAAAGAAAAAAGTCTGAGTGAACTAATCAGGATTAAATGACATGGCATCGCTTAGTATAAACGTAAATGCAGCGAGTCATTCAAAGTGATACAAGCCACTGGACAGTGCCGCCGTATCCTTCCTTCAGCATGCTCAATTATCTATTGAAGCAAAATATTCCACCACATTCAATGAAGAGGCACTATAACCTTACCCATAAAGCGGATAAGTGAATCCTATTAGGGATGTGTAAGAATCACCGGAATGGTCACATTAACAACAGAGAGAAATTTGGAGGTAACAATCATGCGCAATTTTAATAACACGATATTGGTGCCGATCGATTTACAGAAAGGGATCGTCACTTTCCCGGGCGAAGGATCTGCAGCTTGGTCTGCACTCGATGAGCGCCTGCAAGCTGGAAAGCCGGATTTTGCGGGGGCGCAGCGGAATGTGGGAGCTTTCATTGGCATAAAACAGATTGCCGCGGAGGATCATAGCAGGAAAGCACTGCTTCTTGCCGCTGGGGATATGATCAGCTTGTCATCACGGACACGATGCCGGATGAGACTGCCTGCAAGACCGACCTTGAAACACAGAATCCGCATCACAAAAGATTCCCTCGGTATGGTGAACATGCATGAATAAAAAACAGCGTGGTCTATTCCTGACAGCCATTGCAACAGGAACGATGCTGAACCCGTTGAACTCTTCCATGATTTCATTGGCTCTCCATGCCATCCAGCATGAATTTTCGCTGACCTTCGCTACCGTTTCCTGGCTTATCTCCACCTACTATCTAGCCAGCGCCATCGTCGTACCGATTGCAGGTAAGGTCGGGGATTTGATCGGGCGGCGCAAGATGCTGTTGGCCGGTCTGCTTCTAGTGGCTGTATCCGCAATCGGAGCCCCGTTTGCAGGCACGTTTTTGATTTTATTGGGAATGAGGCTCTTTCAGGCCATCGGCAGCAGTTCCATTTACCCTGCCGGAATGGCACTTGTGCGGACGCATATTCACGAAAAACAAGCATCGGCACTTGCCATCCTGTCGATTTTCACTTCCTCCATGTCTGCTTTCGGCCCGACTGCAGGGGGATTTTTGATTGACTTTGCAGGATGGCCGGCGATTTTTACCGTAAATGCACCGTTCATTCTGCTAAGTTTTTTACTGACATGGTCCGCAGTCCCGAAAGATCCAAAAACCAATCATTATACCTTGCGCGAATTTTGGAAGCAGCTCGATAGCATCGGCATCATCTTGTTTGCTCTTGGCATGAGCTTTCTATTGTATTTCCTTTTGTCTTTCGAGCACGGTATCCATTATATCCCGCTAGGTACGGGGGTCCTCTTTTTGGCAGCTTTCATTTATCGCGAACTGCATGCAGATCATCCTTTTATCGATGTACGACTTTTGCAGAGCAACAGAAGGCTGACCCTTGTCTACATCCAGTTCATCCTATTGAATGTCTTTAACTACAGTCTCTTTTTCGGGCTGCCGAGCTTTTTTCAGGACGCCTTGCACTACAGCTTGAAAACAAGCGGACTGATGATGATTTTCCTTTCGGGTGCAAGTACATTGATATCCTTCATGATGGGACGCTGGATCGACCGCTCCGGTACCAGTATCCCTACGATAGCCGGGGCTGTGCTTATGATCGGCGGTACAGCTGGTATGGCAGTTTTATCAGAACGGCTCACACTCGGAAATATCGGGGTCATCCTCATTTTTCTGGGTATCAGCTACGGTATCGGAAATGTAACCTTGCAAGCTTCCATGCTGAATGCCTCTCCCGAAAATATCGTCGGGACAAGCTCAGGTCTCTTTCAGACATGCAGATACCTGGGTTCCATTCTTTCTTCCGTTGTCTTGGCAATTGTCTTTGGTGCTGACCTTTCCCTCCCCGGCTTCCGGAGATTAATGATTGTACTCTCCATCACCGGCTTGGCTTTCTTGCTTACAGCCATTTATTCAAGGCAGCTGGAAAAAGCAGCGGTATGATATTCCGTTGCTTTTTCCAGCTGATATTGACATCCGCTTCTATTAGTCATACAATTAAACAAAATAACAATTAGCCCCATTCTTTTTTAATGCCCTTTTATGAAATCGTTTACAAAAGGAGGAATATGCATTGAAATCAAAAGCTGCGACAAACCCCTATTTTGTCAAAGTACATGCGCAGGACAATGTCGCCATCGCTGTCACCGATGGCGGCCTTGCTGCCGGCACTATCCTGGACGATGATGAAATTATCACGCTAGAACGTATCCCTCAAGGTCACAAAATTTCCCTTCGGTCCATCAAGACCGGAGAACCCATTATCCGTTATGGGGAGGTCATCGGCCATGCCACGACCGACATCGCTGCCGGAAGCTGGGTCCAGGAGCGTCATTTGCTCATGCCGACTCCTCCTCCGCTTGACGATCTCTCTCTGTCCCCGGAACCCACTGCCCCCATGGAGCCATTGGAAGGTTATACATTCGAAGGCTTCCGCAATCCGGATGGTTCAGTCGGTACCAAAAACATACTCGGAATCATCACCAGTGTCCAATGTGTCGTCGGTGTAATGGATCATGCAGTCAAAAAGCTGAAACAGGAAATCCTGCCAAACTATCCAAATGTAGATGACATCATCGGGCTTCATCATACCTACGGCTGCGGAATCGCCATTCAAGCGCCGGAAGCTGTCATCCCCATTCGCACCGTCCAAAATTTAGCCCGCCATCCCAACTTTGGCGGGGAAACGCTGGTCATCGGTCTTGGCTGCGAAAAACTCATTCCCTCACGTGTGAATCCAAGCGGTGACGACAGTGATATCATCATGCTCCAGGATCAGCAGGGATTTCATGCAATGGTAAATAAAATCATCGAAAAAGCGGAAGTAAAACTTGCCAAGCTGAACAGCCGGAAACGAGAAACCTGCCCAGTCTCCGAACTTGTCATTGGTACGCAATGCGGCGGAAGCGATGCATTTTCCGGCGTTACCGCAAACCCTGCCGTAGGTTACGCATCCGATTTGCTTGTCCGTGCTGGTGCAACCGTGATGTTTTCCGAGGTGACGGAAGTCCGTGATGCCATCCATTTGCTGACACCGCGCGCCGCCAGCAAGGAAGTCGCTGAAAAGCTGGTACGGGAAATGGATTGGTATGATCGCTATTTAGCTTCCGGTCAGGCTGACCGCAGTGCCAATCCATCACCCGGGAACAAAAAAGGCGGCTTATCCAATGTAGTGGAAAAAGCGTTGGGCTCTGTTGCCAAGTCAGGGCAAAGCACCATCATGGATGTCCTTGCTCCAGGAGAACGAGCCGGGACAAAAGGCCTGCTATTTGCCGCCACACCTGCCAGTGACTTTGTCTGCGGTACACTGCAGCTTGCTTCCGGTATTCATCTGCAGCTGTTCACAACCGGACGCGGAACCCCATACAGTCTGGCAATGGCTCCAGTTGTCAAGATATCGACCCGCACCGCCCTGCAGGAGCAATGGAAGGATTTAATCGATATCAATGCCGGAACGATCGCTACCGGAGAAGCAACATTGGAAGAGGTTGGCTGGGAGATATTCCATTTCATATTGGATGCAGCAAGCGGCAGAAAAAAGACCTGGGCCGATCATTGGGGCACCCATAATGATCTTGCCCTCTTCAATCCCGCACCTGTCACCTAAAAACAATAATCCCGATGCAGACTGCATCGGGATTTCTTTCTTGTCATCCGATCAATAAACGCAAGGCAGCCATCAGCACAACGCCAACTATGACTGTAAACAACAGACTCTTTGTCCAAAGTGCAAATAAGACTGTTGGAATGATGATCACGATGGCCTGCCAATCAAAGGATGCCGCCCCGCCCTCCCCCAGCACACTAGAGACGACAAGCGCAGTCAGGATGCATATAGGTATATAAGATAGCCATTTCATGACGACGACTGGTAATTTCAAATTCCGTATTATTAAAAATGGCAGGACCCGAGGCACTATTGTCACTGCCGCGCAAGCAGCTATCAGCAGCAGCATAGATAAAGAAGTGGTCATTTCTCTGTCACCACTCCAATCGTTGCTCCTATGATTGTAGCAAGCAGCACGGCCATATGGGAACTGACAAAGAATGAAAAGCCTGCCATCAAGAGGACAATGCACCCCATCAGCCGCAGATAATGCTTTAATTTTGCCGATTCAATGGCATCGAGCTGCAGCACAAGCAGCGCAATGAACATAGCTGTCAGGGCAAAATCCAGCCCGAATGCCTCTGGATCCGACAGCCAGTTCCCAAATAGTGCACCAGCAGCACAAGAGACAATCCAGCATAAATAAGCAGTGATGTTAAGTCCGTTCATCCAGCTTGCACTCATCCGCTGCTTTAGCTGAAGTCTGCCAGAAGCAACCCCAAAGGTTTCATCTGTCAGCAGAATGCCGATTCCGATGTTCCGCCAGACAGAATACTGTGTAAAATGCGGTGCAAGTGTCGCACTCATCAAGAAATGACGGAGATTCACAATGAAGGTCGTCAATATGATTGCAGCTGCCGGACTCCCATCCAGCACCAAGGCTGCAAAAATAAACTGTGCTGATCCAGCATATACCAGTAACGCCAAAAGCACGACCTCCAATGCACTGATTCCGGCCGCAACACCGACCACGCCGGCAGCAATCCCGATGCTGATATAACCAAGCAAGGTTGGAATGCAATCCTTTACGCCCTGCCTGAAAGTCATATCCCTCTTTTCCTCCGCCTCCATCGATACGCTCACATCTGCCATTCCTCTTCCTCCCAAATCGCTTCTATTGTTAGCTAGTATATCAAATACCGGGAAGAGAAGGAGGTAATGGAATGAAACTATATCGATAGGTCTGTATGCATGGCTCATAAGCAGCAGAAATCACAAACCAGGCTCAGCAGAACATCCGGAAGGTGAACGGACAAATTGCTCAGACTAAATCTGGTTTATATTGTAATAAAAACCTTAATATAGAAGGTTATCCTTTGTTCATGGGCTATAAAAGAACTTTATATCCATGAACGACTAACCCATAATCTGGGTAAACAAGAAAATAGAACCAGAATGCTCGATTTAAAGAATTGCATGACAGCGGGCTTTGCTTTAGGAGAGGGAAAACACTAGTGCAATATACACTTATAAATTCCAATAAAATGGAACCCTTACAAGTGTAAAGAAGTGAAATGGTTAATTGACATAATTCGGCAAAGCTAGTACGCTTAAGCCCGTTAAGGAATGAAGTTTGGGGAGTAATTCAGTATGTACAAATTTGAAGTTGATGACAAAGAGAAGGTGCTTCGCATCACAGCGGAAGGGTTCTTTAAGAATAAGGAATCCACAGCATTCATGGAGACTCTTTATGAAACATTCGGGTCGATCCAGGCCTCGGAATATGATCTCATCGTTGATCTCATCCATTTGAATGTGATAAAGCAGGATCTGGTCTATCGAATAGCTGATGCTTTTAAGTTATATGATGAACTTGGTTTCCGTAACATCGTCATCATCAATCCTATTTCCATTTTAGCGAAAGTACAGCTTTTCAATATCGCAAGAAGTGTGCACTTCTCCGGCACCTTCGTAGATTCACTGGATGAATGGCAGGCGCATTAACGCACTGCCATCCTATCCGGCGTCTTCGCGATATGTACGAGCAGACCGATGATTGTCAGCAAAATGAGCGAGGTCAAGGCAGCTCTGCTAGCCAAATCCCCAAAATCTTTCAACGCAAGCGTTATACTCCCATAAATCATCGGACCAATGATGGATGACACCTTTCCAGAGAACGCAAACAGCCCAAAGAACTGCCCCTGCTTTTCAGTTGGGGATAAATCCACAATCAAAATCCGCGATGTGACCCAGATCGACCCAAGGGCAATTCCGAAAAGACTGCCGGCTATCCAGAACATCCATTGGGCAGCAGCCAATACCCCGATGGTCAAAGCAATCACCATGATTACCGCAACCAAGGAAAATGATCGATGTGCCCCGATTTTATTGGCTATCTGACCAAAGCAGAAAGACCCGATGATTGCCGTGACCGTGGAAACAAGATAGAGGATGATGAACTGCCCGGAACTGAATCCTACTACTGTGACGGCATAGACACTCATGACAGCAATGGTGGTTGCGATTGCATCGTTGACGAAGAAATAACCAATCATGAATCGGAATATCGACCGATGTTTCCGGATCTCCCTGATGGTAGCGATGATTTCTTTATATCCTGATAGCAGGCCATTCCCGGATTTCTTCTGCATCGAGCGTTCTTCCCTTAAGAAAAATAGCAGCGGAAGTGTAAATACCAGATAGAGAGCCGCCGTTGCCAAAAAAACATATTCATAGCCGTCATCGAGCAAGAAGTAAACCATCAAACCGGCCAGAGTGCCCATATAGCCCACAGCCACGCCGAACCCCGATAATATCGACAGACGATCCCTCGGCACCAAGTCACTGATTTTCGCATCATAGAATATGAGACTGCTATTATAGAAAAATTTTGCCAGTACAAACATCAGGACAGTCGCTACAAAAGGTACTGGAAGCCCCCATAGTATCCCATCTGAATCCCATCCCGCAAACAGCCCCATTAAAACCGTACACAAAATGGAGATGGCAGCGAATCGGATGACATAACGCTGCTTATAGCCCGTCTGATCGATCCAGACCCCGAATAACGGCGAGAAGATGACGAGAAAGAAGCTGGCCAGCGCATTTGCATAGGATATCAGCGCATTTCCGAGCTGTTCCAATTCCGCCGTAGTACCGATTGTATCCGTTACATAGAATGGAAAAAAGACAGTTGTGATATTGGAAGAAAATATCGTATTGGCAAAGTCATATAACGCCCATGACAAAATCGGCAGGGAAAAGAGAAAGCCGAATCCACTGCTTTGATTGGAAATCTGCTTCAAGCGTTTGCTTTCCATGGGAAACCTCCTTTTTCTTCCACTATACCTTATGCCGCTTTACCTGCACGGTTATTTACAAAAAAATTACAGTGCATTTACCCATCGAAATTTTACCCACTCACAAAGTGATTGCCATCTATTAACGTAAAACCAATCATTATGGTGCTGGTTCATCAATTCCCGCTTCCTATCAAGAATAATGCTGGACGCTATTTTCATGTGGAATGCAGCCGCACTCTGAGAAACATCAAAAAAAGACACAGAAACAGTACAATTGTTTCCGTGTCTTCCATTCTGTTCTTTAAGCATCGACAGCGGCGCTTCTGTGCTGACTTCCTATATCGCACTAATATCCACCGTCCCCTCCCCGTCTTCCTTTGCCTCTTTTGCAGCAGATTCCTATTTGGATGCACTATCCGAACTGCATGATGCCAAGCAGGAAAATCGAAGTGTTTTTCATCCGAACATCACTCGTTTCCTTGGTTGCTTTTAATACGAATCACCACCAGCTCAGTTAATATCTCCAGGAAATGCAAATCTTCTACTCCCTCACCTGTTCCACAATGGACTGTCCAGCGGAATCATCATCGAACATCCATTGCCACTGCTCATGCAGCCGTATCCGGCCGTCTGCCAATATTTCCGGAACGGAAACGCATTGCCCGCTCCGCAGCTCCTGATGATCATTGATGTGATGATAACGGAAACGGAGCTTGCCATCTGCTTCGACCAAACCGATCAGCCTTCCTTCCAGAATGGCACCGCCGGCATATTCTGCGGTGAGAATCTTCCCTTCCTGCCGATAATGGAAGATGGTATCACTGGTGGTTTCACCATTGTCTGTATTCGTGACCGCCCGAAAAGTCAGGTTATGATAATTCATCCTGCCCCTCCACTTTAAGACGTTTCCTTGCCTGTTCCGCACGCTGTCTCGCCTCATTCACCGTATCGGCAGCAGATAAGGCAACAGCAACTCTGCGCCCTGCTGTCGTCACTGGTTTACGGAAGACACGAATCTGCGTTTGCGGCTCCTGCAGCGCTTCCCGCATACCTGAAATATGATAAGAGTCGTAAGCTGCATCAGCCTTTAATGGACTGGTCGCACCGGGCTGCACAAGTTTGATTTCTGTAATCGGCAGCCCGAGTATCGCTCGTACATGCAAGGCGAATTGTGACAGCTGCTGTGTCACCATCGTCACCATGCCGGTGTCATGCGGGCGCGGCGATACTTCACTGAAATATACTTGATCCCCGGCAAGGAAGAGCTCGACTCCGAATAAACCGTAGCCGCCCAATCCTGTTGTAATACGCTCTGCTATTTCCTGCGCTTGTTCCAGCTGTGATGCTGTCAGCTGATGCGGCTGCCATGACGCGATATAATCGCCATTTTCCTGTTCATGCCCAATTGGCTCGCAGAAGAAAGTACCATTTATCGCGCGGACGGTCAGCAATGTGATTTCCGCATCGAACCGAATGAATTCCTCGACGATGACACGCGGTTTCTGAACCCTTCCGCCTTCCATCGCCAGCTGCCAGCTCCTCTCCATATCCTCCTGACTTCGGCAGACACTTTGTCCTTTTCCTGATGAACTCATCAATGGTTTGATGACACACGGAAAGCCAATTTCCTCCACCGCGTCCCGAAATGCCTCATATGTATCCGCAAAACGATAGCCTGCAGTCGGAATATCCAATGTTTCTGCAGCAAAACGGCGGATGCCTTCACGATCCATCGTCAGCTGTGCCGCTTTTGCAGTCGGTACGACGAGATAGCCTTCCTTCTCCAATTCAATCAATGCATCTGTAGCAATTGCTTCAATCTCCGGAACAAGAAAATCCGGTTTCTCCCATTCCACAATCTGTCTGAGCTTTTCCTGATCAAGCATATCGATGACATAGCTGCGATCGGCCACAGCCATTGCCGGAGCATTGTCATACCGATCTACTGCGATCGTCTCCACACCAAGCCGCTGCGCTTCGATTATGACCTCTTTCCCCAGTTCTCCAGATCCGAGCAGCAGCAGTTTTTTCGTTTGAAACATACAATCGCCTCCTAGGTTGCAGTCAGTAAATGTTTTGCGTCATGATTCGAATTTATTTAATAAACTTATGTTACCATGCCTGTCCAATCAAGGTAATCCTTACTTTAGCCACAAATAAAAAAACTGCCCTAACCAGGCAAACACCGGGTTTCTTGGCATCCGGACAGTCGAGTGCTTCATGATTGATCAAACGTTCATTCAGCATAATGATCAAACGTCCATCGCCCTGTTTTAGTCACCTGTCGAAAAACAGCTGCAAGAGTTTCGCAGACTTTGGCCTGACTAAGTACAAGATCCTCTCTCCTCCAAGCGGATTTTGAATCATCCTATAACCTGCGGATGCTCGGCATCCCGGGTATTTTGAATAGAGCTTTGTCCGATGCTGCATACTAACACCATTACTGTGGGAGGATGTGGGAATAATGCGGACATATGCAAACAAAAAAGCCATCATGCTTTGCGTGGCAGCTATACTGATATTCGCCTCTCCCCTATTCCTTCTTGGAAACGACGCCCATATCCGAGTGCATGATAATCTCGACTCCAACCTCGCTTGGTATAAAGTACTCGCTGAAAGCGGACAAATATTTGGCGGAGTCCATGCAGTCATCCCCCAAATCATAGGCGGCCTGCCCCGGGATGCACTGGGAACGGAATGGACGCTGATCGTTTGGCTCCATGCCTGGTTTCCGACGATGACCGCTTATGCAATCAGTCAGCTGCTCACCCGGCTGATTGCATTTGCCGGGATGTATTTGCTGCTTCGCACACATGTCATCCGCAACATCAAAGCACATTGGATTGCGGCTCTTGTTTCCCTCGCATTCGCCCTTACACCATTTTGGCCATCCGGGATGCTCAGCACGATGGGGCATCCCTTGGCGCTATGGGCTTTCCTATCCATACGCGCAAATAAAGCGAGCTGGAAGCATTGGATTGCGATTTCTTTATTGCCGCTATACGCCAGTTTCGTTTTGGGATTCTTTTTTTTCCTTGCGCTCATGGGAATCATTTGGCTGATTGATCTGATTCGTTATCGCAGGCTCAATCTGCGTTTCTTGGGAAGCATCATCTGGATGACAGCTTTATTCCTGGCAGCGGATTACCGGCTCGTCTATACCATGATAGCTGGCTCAGAAACCATGCATCGGGTTGAATTCGTGTCCTCCAGACAGGAATTCGACCAGACACTCCGCTTGTTCTGGAAAAACTTCGTGCTGGGACATAATCATGTGATGACCCTCCACACCGTCATCATTTTGCCGGTGCTGGCGATTGCTTTGCTTACTGTTCTCTTTAGCAGGCGACGGACAAGGCCCATGAACATCTATCTCGTCCTGACGGGATTGAATTTACTCCTATCATTTTGGTATGCCCTCTGGTTCAACAAAATTTGGAAAATACCAAAGGAGCATATCGATTTGCTTTCTGCATTCAACTTTGCCCGCTTCCACTTCCTGCGGCCGCTTGTCATCTATGCAAGCTTCGGGTTGGCTTGTTATCTGCTTTGGCAGCTTGGTAAGCGGGGTATACGCGTTTTTGTTTATATTTGCCTATGCTTGCAGCTTATCGTATTGGCATTATCCAATGAAGAAATCGTGTATGGCCTTTATAAGGATACACCTTCCGTCGGGGCTTTTTATGCTGTGGAACAATTCAGCGAAATCCGCGAGTATATCGGGATGCCCCAACATACTTATAAGGTGGCCAGCATCGGCTTGCATCCCGCCATCGCTCAATACAACGGTTTTTACACTGTCGATACATACAACAACATCATCCCATTGAGCTACAAGCACCGTTTCCGTGAGGTCATTGAAGATGAATTGGCAAAAAGCAAGGATCTGAAACGCTATTTCGATGAGTGGGGGAGCCGATTATACATTTTCTCGGCCGAGCTCGGAAAGCATTATGATTTCCGTAAAGACACCGATCGCACAATCAAGGATCTCGATTTGAATGCAGAAGCGTTACGGCATTTAGGCGCATCTTATGTGCTCTCATCGGTCTTGATCGACAATGCGGATGCCAATGATCTGCAATACGAACGGAGCTTCGATCATCCCGATTCCGCTTGGATTGTCCATCTATATCGAGTACGTACGGAAGGAGAGAGCAAATGACTGCTTCATTACCTGTACTGACATTGGTCATTCCCTGTTATAACGAAGAACAAATCCTGACAGACACATGCTCCAAGCTTACCTCCACCTTGGCAGCGTTGATGCAGGAGCAGCTTATCTCACCTGCAAGCACGATTTTGTTCGTCGATGATGGCAGCAAGGATGACACTTGGCAGCTGATCAAGATAGAGCATCTGGCCAATCAGCTTGTCACGGGTATCAAATTGGCCGCTAATGCAGGCCATCAGCGAGCCCTGCTTGCTGGCATGCTGCATGCGAAGGATTACTCCGATTGTGTCATTACATTGGATGCTGATTTACAGGACGACATATCGGTGATAAGGACTTTCGTGCTCCGCTACCTCGAAGGCTATGAAATCGTTTATGGCGTACGGAATGATCGTACATCCGATACCGGTTTCAAGCGAAATACCGCTGCAATCTTCTATCGGGTGATGGAAATGCTCGGAATCCGGCTGATATCCAATCATGCCGATTATCGGCTGCTCAACAGACGGGCCCTTACAGAATTAAGTCGTTACAGCGAATCAAAGATATTCCTCAGGGGAATCATTCCGCAAATCGGGTTTCGCTCCGATATCGTGACGTATGAGAGAAAGCCCCGGCTTGCCGGAGAAACGAAATATCCATTGAGGAAAATGCTCAATTTCGCCTTTGAAGGCATCACTTCATTCAGTGTCGCTCCTATCCGTCTCATTGTGGCAGTCGGCTTCCTCCTTTTCCTTGTCAGCATAATGGCCGCAGGGTATGCAGCCATACAAAAAGTATTCGGCAATCCGGATGCGGGCTGGACTTCCCTGATCATCTCCATTTGGCTGCTCGGGGGATTGCAGCTCATGGCAATCGGTATCATCGGTGAATATATTGGTACGATTTTTGCTGAAGTAAAGAAGCGTCCTTTATATACGATCGATAGCATCCTAGGACAAATGCGCAAACGAGACAGCCATAACTTAACGAAAACTTAACAAAAATTTTGCATACCAGCGACTTTTCTGTTAGAATATCTTACAAACAGGATACCCCCAAAATATTTCTGTTTTGTTTGCTGCTGTGTGCTCAGTAGCAATGAAAAAGCCACTCTTCCGAGTGGCTTTTTTGCTTTCATCAATCTCCGCTGAGGCGCGTTTTACGAGCGCTCTCCGTCTGTTTTTCCACATACTTGCTATATTTTTTATGCCATACTTTTATGGAAATGAAATAAAGTACGATGTTTGCCGCGACAAGTATTGCAATCACCGGCCAGAACCACTTCGATACAGCTGCACTCTCGTAAGCTAATCCTATCGGGGAGAAGACGACATAAAAGATGACAATGGAAAAAATCAATGTGATCGATACAGGTATGGCATGCTTCCACGGGACAAGATGATCCTCCCCATTCTCCGCATAGAATATAGGTTTGATTGATTCCAGCGGCTTTACTTTGGCCATGATGAGCATAAACACAACCTCGATCGCCAACAGGATTCCATACACATGGATATAATTGATGCCCGGATCCCAGTCAAATATCTGCCGGAATCCCCATACCATCATATAATAAGCAACGACATGGAAGATGATCACCACTTTAGCCGCCGAAGAAGGAACACGCTTGAAAATCATACCCATCAGCACAATGACCAGAATCGGAATATTGAAGAAACCTGTAAACTGCCTGATAAGATTCCATAACCCATCCGGTGCATACATCAGAAATGGCGCCACAAAGAAGGAAACAAGTGCAATGATGATCCCGAGGATCTTGCTGACCTTGATCAATTTATCATCTGAAGCATCCGGATCGAAAACAGGCTGGTAGATATCCAGCACCAGTAAAGTGGCGACACTATTCAGGATGGAGTTAAAGCTGCTCAGAACAGCCCCGAATAATACAGCGAGGAAAAAGCCCAGCATCCATACCGGCAATACATCCCTGACAAGAGTCGGATAGCTCAAATCCCCATTCCGGATGGAATCGCCATACAAATGGAATGCGATGATTCCAGGTATCAGCATGAATATCGGAACCAAGAGCTTCAGGTAACCTGTGTAAAGGACACCCTTTTGTCCTTCCGCCAGATTCTTTGCCCCTAAAGTACGCTGGATGACGTATTGGTTCAGCGCCCAATAAAACAGATTGGCAAACAGGATACCCGTAAAGATGGAGAAGAACGGAACATTGTCTGTACTGCTTCCAATGGCATTCAGCTTCTCCGGGCTATTCTGCACAATATGCTTCATCCCATCCACCATATTTCCGTTTCCAAGCAGGATAAAGCCAAGTATCGGGACAAGAAAGCCAATGAAGACCAAGCCTATTCCGTTCAGCGTATCCGATACCGCCACCGCCCTCAGTCCGCCAAATATCGCATAAATGGCACCTATGATGCCGACGAACCAAACCGTCAGCCACAATGCTTGTGTATATGAAATGTTCAGAAGCTCCGGAAGATCGAATAATTGGAGGACGGATACACCGCCCGAATAGAGCATGGAAGGGATTGTCACACACATATACCCGAGCAGGAACAAAATGACGGTCAATCGCCGCACGGTCTCATCATACCGTTTGCTCAGGAATTCCGGGATGGTGGAAATCCCGATGCCGAGGAACTTCGGCAGCAGGAAAATCGCCATGACGATGGCTGCCAGACCAGCTGTCACTTCCCATGCCATACCGGACATATTGTTTGTGAAGCTTTGTCCGTTCAGTCCGATCAGCTGCTCGGCCGATAGGTTCGTCAGCAGCAAAGACCCGGCAATGAATACACCCGTCAAGCCGCGCCCGGCAAGGAAGTACTCATCAGCCGTGCTGACATTCCCTTTCGTCATATAGTAGGATACGACTGCAACCAGTGCCATGAAGAAGGCACAAGACAGCAAGATAAAAAAGATTTCACCAATACTGAACATGCGATCACCCTTTAAGTAAGATAGCCTGATTTTTCGTCAGATATCTATTAAGTAACCGTTATCAAGCTGCCGGAAACCTATATCTCCCTTTTATTTCCGTACGTATACCAGCTCATATCGATTTTCTTCCCGCAATGCGATCCAAGCTAATTGCAGCTCCAGTACATCGGCAATCCGCTCCTTTGCTTGTCCATCAGAAACTGGTTCCCCGTGTTGAATAGCAACCGGCACTCTGTCGATGATACATTCCCTGACCAGTCCGGAATGGATACCGACATGGATGCTCGCTTCCACTCCTTCAACAGGAATACCAGACTTCGTATAAGCAAAAAGGAAGATGTATGCCGGCTCGAGCTCATCCTCGATTGCCGTATCCGCGGCCAGCTGTGCACCTGCGTGTTTCCACTCTTCCAAAGGCTGGTCTGCGACTGCTGCAAGAAAGCGGACGGCCTGCTGCCTTAGCTCCTCCTCCGTCCATTTCCTGTCTCTGCTCCATGGTGTGGCCCCAGAGTAAAACAATATATCCTGATTCTTCCGGACGGCAACCTGGTCTGGTATTTCCTCGATTGGATGCTGATCCACAATGGATTTCTCCGCCCAAAGCTGTACACCATGTCCGTTATGATAATTGATGAAGTCATCCGTCACACCCATCAAACTTGCCCAATCCCCCGGTTCAGCTTCCATCTCGATATCCGAAAGCATCGGCGGAAATTCAGCATATAGTATCGTACCGTCTGCATGCACACCAATAACCTGATCCGACAGCTTATAAACTGCCTCGTCACCTTCGGCCGCAAGCATGATCGGTGCTTCAGCAAGCAATTTCCCTTTCGCTTCCTCAACATCCATCACTGCCTCACCGCCGATCAACTCATACGGCATACGATAAAGCTGTGCTGCCGTTACGAATCCCGAATCGTGCACCTCTACCGATAATCCCGCCCCGGGTATCGGCAAGCGGTGAATCGGATCCGTTTCTGCAAGTCGGATCACTACGCTATTTTCAGCTTGTTCCTCTTGGATTGCATCAGCTGCTTCCGGATAAAAAACACCAGCAAATCGTTCGGCAATCTTCCGTGCATCGATCCCGGCTGCTGCTGGCAGCATCATCTGTAAATCAAATCCGATAAGGCCGCCATTGCCATCTATATCCACCACTCCGCAAGGCTCCCCTTCGGCTGTCAATAGACGGAGAGAACTGCCCTCTGCCGAAAACTGCACGTCAGCAGGAATGAATCCCTTTAGTTTCTGTATCAATTCCTTCATCCATAAACCCCTTTTCACTTGAGTTCTATCATTATGTCATATAAATGAAAAGAGACACAACAGCTGCTGCTGTCATGCCTCTTTGTCACTGTCCATGCAGGACCAATCTCACAGTCGACCCTACCGGATCCATCAATGTATATAGATTCTTATCTTTTTTAACCGATAATCCGGCCGCCTCTGCCCTCGCTGCTGCTGCCAGGAGTTTCTTTTCATCCGGAAAGACGATACTGAACCAATCCATACCAGCTTCATCCGGATTGATGGAAGGAGCATTGGATCCATGCCATGTATTCAGCCCAATATGATGATGGTAGTTTCCCGTAGATACAAATAAGGCACCAGGATATCCGGATACGACTGTCTCGAAACCGAGTACATTATTATAAAAAGCAGCTGCTTCACCTAAATGGCGCATGTATAAATGGATATGCCCTATGATGGTACCATCCGGAAGACCATGCCATTCTTCCTCGGATGCTTCTTTCAATAAACTATCTCCATCAAGCGGATCAGTTGTCATCTGTATCTCTCCATCATGCCATTTCCAGCTCGTGTCCGGCTTGTCTGCATATATTTCAATACCATTGCCATCGGGATCATTCAGGTAAATCGCTTCACTGACGCCATGATCGGATGCGCCGAATGGCACTCGATTCAGCACGTAATATTTCACAAGATCAGCTAAATCCGCCCTGGATGGCAGCAGCAGCGCAAAATGATATAAGCCAGCATGACGATCCGGTTTTCTTTTAAGCCCTTTTCCCTCCTCAAGATAAAGCAGGACTCGGCCTTCCGTTCCCAGCGATACATTCCCTTGCCACTCTTCTATGATTCTCAAACCAATAACTTTTGTATAATACGCAACAGATTGTGCTAGATCTGCTACACGGAGTTTCACTTGACCAATATAAGTCAGCGGTGGTTGTTGATAATGCATACAGGATCCCCCTACACTTACTTTATGTAAGCAAGTATATTTAAGATATTTATTTACGTCAAGTAACAAAAAAGGACACCACGCAATGCGTGATGTCCTTTTCGTTTTATGGCATCAATAGACCAACAATCGTTGCAGATAGGAAGCTGACAAGCGTAGCACCATAAAGCAGCTTCAAACCGAATTTCGCTACAACATTCCCTTGTTTTTCGTTCAACCCTTTCACCGCACCGGCAATGATCCCGATGGAAGAGAAATTCGCAAAGGATACAAGGAATACAGATACGATGGCAATAACGCGTTCACTGAAAGCAAAATCTCCGCTAGATAGAGTCTGCATCGCAACGAACTCATTGGATACCATCTTTGTAGCCATGATGCTTCCTGCATCAACAGCTTCCGTCCAAGGCACACCCATCAGGAATGCGAATGGAGAGAATATATAGCCAAGCAGGTCTTGGAAGCTGATGCCAAAGATTCCGGAGAAGATACCGTTGATCATAGCAATCAGCGCAACAAAACCAATCAGCATCGCAGCAACGACAATGGCTACTTTGAAACCGTCCAAGATATATTCCCCGAGCATTTCGAAGAAGGACTGCTTCTCGCCTTTTTCTTCCTCGATCATATCTTCTTTCGGATCTACATCGTAAGGATTGATGATGGAAGCAATGATGAATCCGCCAAACAAATTCAGTACAAGTGCTGTCACTACATAACGCGGATCGAGCATTGTCATATACGATCCGACAATGGACATGGAAACCGTGGACATTGCAGATGCGCATAGCGTATACAGACGATGACGCGGCAGCAATGCCAGTTGTTTCTTCAAGGAAATGAATACTTCTGATTGGCCCAGAATCGCAGATGCAACCGCATTATAGGATTCCAGTTTACCCAAACCGTTCACCTTGCTCAGTGCCAGACCGATATATTTAATGATGAACGGGAGTATTTTCCAGTATTGAAGGATACCGATCAAAGCTGAAATGAATACAATCGGCAGCAGTACATTCATGAAGAATACAGAGCCTTCGAAATTCACCAACCCGCCAAAGACGAAAGTGATCCCCTCAGCGGCATATTTAAGTAAAAGATTGAAACCGTCTGAAATTCCTTTCACCAAAATATTACCCACTTCGGTGCTCAATAAAATGTACCCAAGCACGAGCTGCAAGACGATCATGATGATGATCGGACGAATCTTGATCTTTTTTCTATCGGAGCTGGCAATCCAAGCCAATCCCAGAAATACGAATAAACCAATGATGCCGATAATATAACTCATGTTGTTCCCCTTTCGCATATATAGCCAAAACTGCGACGATGTTAGTCATCAAAGTAAAACATATTTTTCACAACGAGTCCTATTATGCCACATTAATTAAACAATACGTAGAACCATATAAAAAATAAATCTATTCGCAATATTCTAACTACCATGCCCAATTTTACAGTCTTGTCCAGGATGGACAAGACTGCCTGTCAGTGCGAGGAATCCATGCTTAAAACGACCATTTCATCATAGGTGACAGCTTCTCTTAGTTTAGCAGCTGTCGCCATGGATATACGTTCTTCTTGCACATATTCATGAATGGCATCCCGCTCCATCCGGATTGCACGCATCCGGAACTTATATAGCTGCTCCTGGAATGCTTCATCGATTTCGAAAGAACGATATCGCCCAATGATCTTTTTATTGTATAACTGCGTCACAATCAAGGATTCATGCCGATTTGAGGAATCGGTCTTCTCCCGGATAGCATCAATCGCTGCCTGGGCACCGGAAATCCGCATATATTTCAATTCATTCCTGATATCCGGATTTCCCCTGAGAAGCTGCTCAGCATGCAGATCCCAGTTCTCTTTCCATTGCTTACGGAACTTACGGCGGATCCGGGCTATTTGAAATGCTCGTTTCATCCTGCTGAAGGTAGTATTGACAATGTATTGCTCCGGCTGGGTGATCAGTACCTGATACAATTGATAAGCTTCTTCAGAAATGGCATTTTTCGCTGCCATGTCCTCCATGCGTCCCTGCTCTGCTTCCCTTCCGACTGTGATCAAGGATTCGATCGTCTGCTTATTCGGATCCTGCAATATCCCTTTTTCCAAATCCACAAGCTGTTCTTCCAAGTCCCGGATGACCAAGTTGACAGATAGCTGTGTCTCCCTGACTGCCTCCGCCTGCAGCTGGTTGATCGTCTGCTGCAGGATCAGACGGTATGCTTCCTTAAAAGGCAGCAGTCCATCATCATCCTTCACCGGTTTCGGAATCATGATCGGCAGCGCAACAGCTGCGAATATCAAACTGAGCAGGATAACTCCTGTTGCCACGAACAAGACAGTATTCCGCATCGGGAACAGCGACCCATCATCGAGATAAAAAGGTATGGACAAAGCCGTTGCCAATGTTATCGTGCCATGAATCCCGCTTGTAGCCATGATGAGGGCATAAAAGCCGCGTCCTGCATTTTCGTTTTCCTCTTCCCTTGGTACAACTTGGTTCCCGATTGCAAAGCGCTCCATCCGGCTCTTCGGAGGTGTCGTAAAAGGTTTATACAAACTATACACCCATAGGAAACGGATGCAGAATAAAGCAAGGAAAACGATGAGGATGACACCAAGCAAACGGCTCATGGCAATTTCATCCGTATCCTGAATTCCCTGATATACTTCAGGCAGCAAGAATCCTAACAGGACAAAAACGAGTCCATTCAATACATATTCAACGATTGTCCATGTATTATTGGACAGGATTTGCAGCTTGGTCGTCGTCTGCTGCAGACGATCACGCTCGATGCCATGAATGATACTGGCGGCTACCACTGCCAGAATGCCCGACACATGCACTTCTTCTGCAATGACATAAAGGAAGAATGGTGTCATCACCTGGAGGACAATGAGCATGGAGTCGTCCTGGAATCCATATTTCATCAATTGCAGCCTGATGGTGACAATCAGATATCCAGCCACCGCCCCAATGACCAGTCCGCCTATGGAGACGAACAGAAATTCACCAGTCGCTCCCCCGATTGAAAAGACACCGGTCAGCGCAGCGGCAAGTGCCACCTTGAACGATACGATACCAGCTGCATCATTCAGCAGTGACTCCCCTTCCAGTATCGGCATTACATTCGATGGCAGCTTCAACCCACGCGTTATTGATTTTACGGCTACATTATCGGTCGGTGAAATCGTTGCAGCCAGAGCAAAAGCCACTGCAAGCGGCATGGATGGAATCAGCCAATGGATCAAATAACCACCGATTCCGACTGTAAGGAATACAAGTCCAAATGCCAGCAATATAATCGGTGTCCGCAGCTGCCACAATTCTTTCCGCGAGGCTTTTTGCCCTTCACTGAACAGAAGCGGCGCGATAACACAGATCATGAATAACTCCGGCTCGAATTCAAGGGACAAGTGAAGCGGAAGTAAAGACGCCGCCAAACCCAGAACAATCTGAATCAGAGCCAGCGGCAGAGGCAATATCTTACTTACTGCGGTCGAAAGGATGACCGCCAACAATAAAACGAACAATACTGTGAAAAAACTCATGTTCCCTGCCCTGCCTAACTTCTATAATATTAGCTAGTTTACCATGATTCGATCCTTTTCAAACCTAAAAAGACCGCTGCCTTTGGAAGGAGCGGCCCTGCTATTTTTAGAAGAAGGTCATTTGATAGGAAGCCCTGAAAGCTGTTTCCGGCGCAAGCTGCTGTATTCCTGTCTTTTGGGATAAAACTCCCGTGGTATCCGTCGTATCGGCGATTCCAAACCAAGGTTCGATACAAACGAAAGGAGCCATCGTCCCCTCCTGTGCATCATACTTGGACCAGATTCCGACGTACGGAAAACCTGGCAATGCAACCGCCACACCATTCCCCTTGCTGGATTGGAGGCGTACCTCCTCTATGTCATCGTACACCAGCGCATCATTCCCGAATAGCGCTGCCTGAATCGGCACAGCTGGCAGTACAGCAGGCTGTCCCTTCTTGCGGATCAATCCATCGACAAGCTCATAAGACGTGACTTGCCCATCCTTTACAGGCTTCAAATGAAGCTTATAATCAGCAGCATCTTCATCTGGTTTAAGCGGGACGCGAAAGGCAGGATGAGCTCCTATGGAGAAGTACATTGTCTTGTCCTTTTCCAGATTATCCACCTTCCAATCCACATACAGCCGATCCTCTTCCAGACGGTAGCCTATCTCCACGCGGAATTCATATGGGTATACGTCCTGGTACTTGCCGTTGGATTCCAAGAAGAATGCTGCAGAACCATCCTGTGCCTCCTTCACTCCAAAGACGGCATCCCGCAGGAACCCATGCTGCGAAAGCTCATATATCTTATCTTCGGCAGTATAGCGTCCGTCCTTCAAACGTCCGACAATGGGGAACAGGACAGGAGAGACCCGACCCCAGTAAGCAGGATCTCCGCTCCACATATAGGAGAGCCGGGTACCCTTATGCAGCACACTTCTCACTTCTGCTCCCATTTCCGCAATCTCGACGCTCAACGATTCATTTTCGATACGGATCATGCTTGTCCCGCCTTCAGGATCTTCTTCCGAATCGCTTCTGCAACGCCATGTGCATTATTGGATGTCGTAATGAAATCGGCGGCTTCCTTCACAGCAGGAATGGCATTTTCCATGGCCACACCGCAGCCGGCATATTGAATCATGGACAAATCGTTACCATTATCCCCGATTGCCATTACCTCTTCCCGCTTGATCCCGAGCTGTTCGGCAAGCTGCTTCACTGCACGCCCTTTACTGGCCTCAGGATGTAGAATTTCATAGAAATACGGCGCGCTTTGGACCATCGTATAACGTGCTTTCCAGTCATCCGGTACATTGGCTATCGTCTCGCTTAAGCGCTCCGGCTCGTCGATGAACATCACTTTCGGTACGAGTACATCCCGGGGGATCTCATCGACAGCCCGGTAGTGGAGCGGCATCTTCGTCATGAATGATTCCAGTATTGTATAGTTGCTGATATCACGGTTCGAAGTGTACAGGTTTTCAGAGTCGAAATAATGCATCGGCGTACCGAGCTTCAGACTGAGCTGATGTAAATCGATGAAATCATCGTAAGATAAGGACAGCTGGGAGACGACCTCATTTGTATGGGCATCCTGGACAAGCGCACCATTGAAGGCAATGACAAAATCCCCATCTTCATTCAGAATCAATTCTTCTAAATAGCGGTATACGCCATGAATCGGCCTCCCGGTACATAAAACGATTTTCACACCCAGCTTTTTAGCTTCCTGGAGCGCCTCATGCACCTCCCTCGTCACTTCATGCTGATCATTCAATAATGTTCCATCCATATCTATTGCTACAAGCTTATACATACTATATCCCCCTTTATTTGTTGGCTGCTATGTATTCTCCCCTATTTAGTATATCGAAAGTAGACACGCTTAGGTGCTATAAACCTTTATAATAAGCTGCGATTTTGCCGAGGAAAGTACAGCCATTCTTCGTAAATACGCGCTGCATCGGTACATTATCGTCGTGGGTACTGCCTTCATATACAGCTGCGCCCATATCCTTGAGCATCCTAAGACTGGTAGCATGCACGATTTGCCCCAGTCCCTTCCCCTGTGCTGAAGGGAGGATGCCGATATAATAGATGCGGCCTTCCTTGTCTCTTCCCGGCTCCAGATGAGGGATCGTCATGGCAACCGGCATCTCTCCCTGATAGACGATTCGGCAGTTCAAACGCCAGCTTTCGCCCAGAAGTGTTCTCACATCATGCAGCTGTTCCTCTATCGAACGAGCAGAGGATCGATTTGCCGACTGTGCCATACAGGATTTCCAGATCTTTAGGAATCTTTCTTCATTTGTTTCCCCCATTCCGATAGCTTCCCAACGATAACACTCGGGAAGCTGCTATTCATCTGTCAGCTGTTTGCCATAGAGATGCTTCCTGGAAAATAACTCATATTCATAATCGAGTAAAAGGCAATGCAGGGTGCCATGACCTTCGTCTTCCAGACACAGAGTCACTCGAGTATGAACGGAAGAGGTATTTCCCATGACACGTTCCGCATCCTCCAGCAGGCAGCGCAGTCCTTTTGCGGAGGCTTCACCGATTTGCTCGATATGAACTTGGTCCGGAAACAGCGTACGCCGAAAACCTGTAAGCGCCTCTACCATTTCAATCCATCCAACAGCTGCTGCAGTCGGGTTATCTCTTCTGCAGAAATATTCCATTGAGCTATTTCCTGCTTGATGGAAGCCAATGTGCCATATTCCCTGACGAATCCATTCAGCCGTGCTGTGAGTATGGAGGAGTGAAATGCTGTTTCATCCGAAAAATGATGCATCAGCTGCTCTGTCGTCCTTTTGAAACGTTTTAAGTAATACTTCTGATGATGCGGCTCGGCCTCGGTGAAATCATGCAAGGGAGAGATTTCGGTATGAATCACCTCACCTTGTTCACCTTCGAGCTGGCGTTTCACGGTTTCCATCATTATTTTCTGTTCAGCATTCCGATATAGCAGGAGACTGATATACTGCCTTTCCTTGTAGACGGGACGGTTCGGATTATGATCACTCCAGAATTTGCGTAGCAGCTGCTCGAGGGAGATTGCTTCCGGATCAAAGGTGACTTCAACCGTTTCTGTATGATCTCCCATCTGCCGATATGTCGGATTGGTCTTTGTCCCGCCCGCAAAGCCTACCCTGGTCCGTATGACACCTGGCAGCTGACCAAAATTTGCCTCCGGGCTCCAGAAACATCCCATTCCGAAAACAAGTGTATCCGTCTGCTTATTTTCTAACATACGCTGTTCGATTTCTTGTATTTTTACATCCATTTACCAATCCACCCTTTCAGTAATCATCCGCAGAAGCAGATGTACCTAATGCGAATATTCCCTTTATCCGGCTGATGATTCACTCATCCATCCAGGTTCCATTTGAGATACAGGACTTTCCAGGCTGGGGGAGAGTCACCCTGCTTTTTAGAATGAGCAGGCTTACAGGAAATCGGTTCACACTTGTCAGATTATCAGATATCAATTTTGCGAGTGCCCGAAAAGATCTAAACGAGCGGGTACCATCAACTTGACCTATGCCCTTCCTTCGTCAGTCCGTTTGCTTTATACTTGGAGCAATAGATAGAAAGAAGGGATTCATTTGCTGTTCCGCCCATGTATCGATTTACATAATGGTCAGGTAAAACAAATTGTCGGCTCTTCGATTACAGCCGAGAACGATCATGTCATCGAGAATTTCGTATCCGCATATGATTCTGCCTACTATGCTGATCTCTTCAAGCAGAAACAAATTGCAGGCGGACATGTCATCATGCTCGGTCCGGGCAATGAGCAGGCTGCCAAGGAAGCACTGCAGGCCTATCCCGGAGGCTTGCAAATCGGCGGAGGCATCCATGCTGATAATGCAGCAGACTTTCTTGATGCCGGCGCCAGCCATGTCATCGTCACCTCTTATATCTTCCATGATGGCATGCTCGATGAAGAACGGCTGCGTAAAATCACTGCAGCTGTCGGCAAGGAACGCCTCGTCATCGATCTAAGCTGTACGCATCATGACGGTAAATGGTTTGTAGCCACCGATCGCTGGACCAAGCGCAGCAGCTACGAGGTCAATGCAAGGAATCTGGAGAAACTGGCAGCATCCTGTGATGAATTCCTCATCCATGCTGTCGATGTCGAAGGGAAACGGAATGGCATCCAAGAAGAGCTTGTTTCCCATTTGGCCGCGCATATGCCCATTACAGCAACATATGCAGGAGGTATTCGATCCCTTGACGATATCGACCTTTTCCGAAAGCTGACAGATGATCGGATGTGCTACACAATCGGCAGCGCCTTGGATTTATTCGGAGGCGATATTCCATTGGATGCCGTATTGGAAAAGGAAAACAGGTAAAGACCCTTCCGAAAACGGAAGGGCCTTTGTTCATTTCAGTTTATCTGTAAAATTCGAAAGCAAATCCTGTGCTTTCTCAGTGAGGTTTCCAACGACATCGTCTGCTTGGTCCGCCAAGCCCTGCGCAGCTTCCGTTCCTTGTTCAGCCGCATCTTGACCTAATGCTGTTCCTTGTTCAGTAAGCTCCGCAGCTTGATCCGCTAAATCATCAACGCCTGCCGCTTCCGTCACTTGATCGGCAGCTTGCTGCGCCTGCTCGGTCACTTGGTCGCCGTTCAGCAGCTCACCCGCTTTATTGACAAGCTCTTCTGGTGCTATATCACTTATCTTATTGCCGATAAGCTCTTTTAAGGAATCAAAAATACCCATATTAACACCTCCTATGGGTTCACTATATGGCATATGGGCAGCACACACAACTCAGACGTAAAGATTCCCACGTAAAGAATCTGTGAACATTCTACAGCTGTGCAGTATATTCCCATACATCCGCCAAAGATGATTCCAAGGAATGATTCGGCTGCCAGCGAAGAGCCCTTATTTTTTCCGCCTTCATCGGCAGCTTTATTTCCATTGCCTCTTCCGTTTCCGTGTGAATGGTAAAGTCAAATTTGCTCACTGTACGGAAAACAGACAGCACCTCTCCCAACGATACCCAGCGTCCGGACGTAATTTCATACGTTTCCCCGGATTCTCCATCAAGAAATAATGTCTCATAAGCCTCCACCAAATCCCGTACATCGATAAAGTCCCGCGTCACAGCCGCATTGCCAATCCGAAATAGCGTTTTCCCCGTTTCTTGATGCTGTCTCAGTTGCTTCGCAAATTGCGTACAGACGCCATTCGAAACGCCCGGACCTATTATATTGGATGGCTTGGCAATCATCACATCGATTTGAAATAAATTATGCCAGGCCAGCCCGACCGTCGTCTGCATTGTCTTGGTGAGACTGTATGGATGAGTCGGCGATGCTGCCCTGTCCAGCTCATCCTGCAGTACACTTCCAGCAATCACCAAGCGCGCCGGTAGCCCAAGCGCCCGAACTGCTTCGACAAGATGAAGGGTCGATCCCACATTTGCTTGCCAGCTTTTGTATGGTGTTTCCCAGGATTCCGGTACACTATTCTCTCCTGCCAGATGCAGGATATAGTCTGGTTTTGCAGCTTCCAGCAGCCGATGGACGGCTTCCTTATCACTCAGGTCAAGCGGGTGAATATGCAGTGCCTCTTGAACGATATCCAGCTTTGTACGCCGAATCACTGCATGGACGATGCAGCCTTTCTTCAGAAAGTGCCGTACTGCATGCTGACCAGTGAAGCCGCTGGCTCCCGTAATCAAAATACGCTTACTCATACGTACCTCCTGTCAGATAAGGTGGACATCCTGAAATAACTGTGCCCACAAAGCATTATTCCCTTCCCATATCTCCCCGTCCGGAAGCTCCACACTATACACATCATCGATAGGCCAGTGTTTTTCCACAATCCCGGAAACAGGACCATGATTTACGACCAGAATCCGAAAATCATTTGCAATGATGGAACGCAGGACCCGCTGAAGCTCCGCTGTATCTTCAAGGGTTGCATTCGTCCTGACGAACAATATTCGCTGGGCTGTCATCAGTCTATCCAACAGCCGATTCACCCTGCGATCCAGCTTTTCTTTTACGCTGGGATATGCCGTAAGCTGGTTCAAGCTATTATTAGC
The DNA here is from genome assembly GCF_002271665.1 of Terribacillus sp. 7520-G. Classification (NCBI taxonomy): domain Bacteria; kingdom Bacillati; phylum Bacillota; class Bacilli; order Caryophanales; family Bacillaceae; genus Terribacillus; species Terribacillus sp. 7520-G. The sequence continues at coordinate 28,216 of NZ_NQFP01000004.1, forward strand.
CGTATCGAAGTCGTGATTTGACATGACGAGGTTCCTGTCATCCGATACCAGAAGCATTTTATCCGTCGCATATCCAACAATGCGCAGATTCTCCAGCAGCATGAAATCGCTGAATCGCTTTTCAAACAGTTGTATTACGCTTGTAAGCAGGGGCGTGCCCATCCAATCAAGCGGACCGGAAAATGGCCGGAGATTATTCTTTTTCATTTGGATCGCCCCAAGGCATAAATCTCCCAGACTGAATACTGCATCATAGCCGCCCTTTATTAATTCGTTTCCCACAGCATTTAACCCCTTTCGCAATCTTCCCTCCTAATATATAGATTCATCTGCCGATCATTTCGAAAGAGCAAACTGTCCAATTGCCGGAAAATTACGATCGATACCATGTTTCATGGATACCGCTTGCAAGATCGATGATCGGCTTCCATTTTAAATGACTGATTGCTTTATCATTGCAAAGACAGCTATGCGTGATATCCCCATTCCGGCTCCGTGTGAATTCATGAACCAAGGAGGGATCTATCCGTCTGAAGCATTCCACTAGATCCAAGATGGAATGGCTCATTCCTGTACTTGCATGATACATGCCGCTCTCCTTTTGCTGCATGGCGGCTATATTGGCAGACACGATATCTTCCACAAAAATGAAATCTCTGGATTGAGTGCCATCCCCGTGGATCATGATAGGTTCTTTGCGCATCAATTTTTCCAGGAAAACTGCCACAACACCACCCTCGCCCTTCGGCTTCTGACCAGGGCCGTAAACATTTCCATAACGCAGGATGGTATAGGGGAGCTGATAGAATCGATGGAATAGCTGAATGTATTTCTCAGCTGAAAGTTTGGACAATCCATAATAGGAGATGGGTTCAGGAACATCCTCTTCTTTGACGATGTGCTTTTGGATATTGCCGTAGACGGCGGAAGTAGAGGCAAAGATGAATTTCTTAACGCCGGATGTCCGGCTTGCTTCCAGCATATTAATGGTACCGCCGATATTTACATCTGCATCCTGTACTGGTGCAAGGATGCTTTTTGTCACATCTGCCTGAGCAGCAAGATGAAACATGATATCAGGCTGCTCTTCCAAGACTACGCGATATGCATCTGCGCTTTTCACATCAAATTGAAAAAGCTTCACTTCCTGCGGCAAATTCGATTCATCGCCTGCAGAAAGATCATCCAAAACAAGTATTTCATGCCGTTCATGCAGTAATTTTTTTACAAGGTGAGAGCCAATGAATCCTGCTCCTCCTGTCACCATCACCTTCATCTTTGACCTCCCCCATCAGCTGTCCGGCGCAAATCTTTTATAGATTTCCAAAAGCCGGTCCACGCCAGCTTCCATCGACCAGTGCTGCTTCCCCCATTCGCTCGCCTGCTCGCCCAGGACCTTTCGATATGCCTCATCATCCAGCAAGGTTTCCATTGCACTCTGTAAAGCTGCAGAATCAGCCTTCGGCACAATCAAACCAGTAACGCCATGATCAACCATCTCCGGCAACCCGCCTGCATCGGATACGATGACAGCTTTTCCGCTAATCTGTGCTTCAATCACACTGAGCGGCTGATTATCCATGAGGCTTGGGAGTACACAAATATCCGCCAGTTTCAAAAGGACAGGGACATCTTCCCGTTTACCTAGAAAAAGCACCTTATCATGCAAGCCTGCAGAAGTCACAAGGGCTTGAAGATGCTGCTTCCGATTACCTTCCCCTAAAATCCAGCATACCCAGTCATCACGATCTTTCATGGAAGCCAGTGACTCAATAAGGTAATCCACACCCTTTAATTCAATGAGCCTGCCAGCATAAACTATTATCTTCTTATCCGGAGGTGTCTGTATCGTAGTTGGTTTGGCTTGCTTTTCCAGGAAAGATTCTATGGAGAATCCATAATGCTGCTTTTCAAATTGGTCTTCAGGTACTCCGAATTCTTCGGATAAAATCTGCTGGAGCCAATCATTCGCAACGATCGTCACATCCGCACTGGATGCACCCAAGCTTTCGATCTGATCGAAATATGCCCGTGCAAGTTCAGATGTCGGGGACTTATGGATCGTCTCAAGCTGATGACGTATCTCATGGGAAACCAATCCATGCAGCGTGGCAATAAGCGGGATATCTTTAGGCCGCGCCCTATCCAATGCCACCGTGGAAATGACATCATGTGTATGGATGATGTCATATTTATCAAGTCCGAATTCCGCTGCAGCCAGCTCATACGTGTAACGCTGTATTTCTGTGTACTCTACCAGGTGATTCTGATACACCTTCGGAAAGCTGTCTTTCTTCAAGATGCTGTATATATAAGAAGACCAGCGATCCTTCGGGATGACCTGATCGTTTCCGGAGAGCTGGACATAGGTATTCTCTCCGCCATACCCCATGATATCGACACTATGGCCCAACTCCTCCAATCTGCGCTTCAGCTGGGAAACATAATTCCAAACGCCGCCAAGATGCGGAATAGACCAATAGGTCGCCAATAAAATTTTCATTTCAATAACCTCCAATACCTTATAAAAAACGTCCTGCCATAAGCTTTAAACAGTATATGGCAGATAACGGATCATGTGCTTGCCATAAAAAAGCTTCCTGCTTGACAGGAAGCCTCGGATCAACCCGATATAGCAGCCAGGATATCCAGGTCCGGTATGGTGATCCTGCTGCTGTTTATCTGAATGGACCTTGTACCATCCGCATTGACTTCTGTTCTATAGCCATGCACATGATCAGGCTGAAAAGGAGCTGGCGTTGCCGGAACAAGCGGCGGTGGTGCAACTGCTTCCCGGACTTCTGGCAACGATCCTTCGGCATGTATGTCTGTACTTCCGGCAGCTGGAGGATTCGCACTGTCCACGAATGGTGCAGGTATGCTTCCGGCTGCTGAATGGCTTGGCGCTGCGTCACTTGCCGGTTCACTTACAGCCGGGCTGATTACGGATGCTGCATCACTTACAGGGGCGCTGATAAGCGGGCTGAAAGCGGACACCGGATCCACGGCCGGCTGCCCGGCTCCGGGAACCGCTTCTTGGACTGGAGATACCATATTTTCTGCAGACTCATGCACTTTCTCCTCCAACTCTGGCTTTTTCTTGACCGAAGATGGAAACGGGACAGGGAAGCCCCTGCTTGCCGAGAATGCCCCTCCCCAGATTGTACCGCCTCCCCGGGAGTTCACTGCTGCTCTGCCATATAATCGCGTCGGTATTTTATTCGGCACTTTCATCATCCTTTCCAAAGCCAGTATATGAGGAGCATGCTTCTTTGTTATTGCTCAAAGTAAAAAATGTCATCCTGTGCTTATATCCAATCCCTTTTCTTAAGCAGCCATATACTAATCAACGAAAATACGCTTGGAAGGAATATGGCGGTTTTAAAGGAGGTTATTTGTGAAGATTTTAACTGTCTTAGGAACACGACCTGAAATAATCCGGCTATCCATCATCATCAAGAAGCTGGATTTGCTGGCAGATCACGTCCTGGTTCACACCGGGCAGAATTACACCTCCAACTTGAGCGATGTTTTTTTTCAAGAAATGCAGATCAGGAAACCCGATTACATCCTCTCCCAAAGTCAGCAGAGTTTAGGGGAACAATTAGCCACGATGTATAAGGAATTGGAAACCATACTGGAGACGGAGAAACCGGAAAAAGTCCTTGTACTCGGGGATACGAACAGCGCGTTGAGTGCCTTGCTTGCAGAACGGATGCATATCCCTGTCGTGCACATGGAAGCAGGCAATCGATGCTTTGACTTGGAGGTTCCAGAGGAGAAAAACAGGCGCGTCATCGATGCAATTTCCAGCCTTAACCTTCCTTATACACCTGGAAGCAGGGAAAATCTGCTGCGGGAGGGACTGCCGGCTAATCGCATTGTCGTCTCGGGAAATCCCATATTTGAGGTATTGCACCATTACAGACCCAGCATCCAAAAAAGCCGCATCTTAAAAGAGCTTAAGCTGAAGAAGCAGCAATACTTGCTGACGACGATACATCGGGCAGAGAATGTCGATCACCCTGACAGGCTGCGGACCATTATGAATGGACTGAGTACCGCGGCAGAAAAACTGAATAAACGTATGATTTGCAGCATCCATCCTCGTACACGATCGAAAATCGAACAATTAAAGGATATGACATGGAGTCCGCTTGTGGAATTTCATGAGCCCTTTGGCTTCTTCGATTTTGTCGCACTTGAACAGCAGGCTCTGCTGGCACTTACGGATAGCGGCACCGTCCAGGAGGAATGCTGTCTGTTCCATGTTCCGACAGTGACCGTGCGCAGGACGACAGAACGGCCAGAAACGGTTGCTTGCGGAAGCAATATCATATCGGGCATCGATGCAAAAGCAATCGAGCGTTCTGCTGTCATCATGGCATCAGCCTCGAAAGATTGGGAGTTTCCTGAAGGATATGCAGACCGATACGTTTCTGACAAAGTGATCAAAATTATTTTAGGAGGTTTGGAAATTGTTTAAGGATAAAACGATTTTCATTACGGGGGGTACAGGTTCTTGGGGGTATGAACTTGTCAAGCAGCTCCTTCTGCATCGTCCGAAGGAAATCCGCATCTTCTCCCGTAATGAATCACATCAATTCACCATGAAGCAGGAATTTGACAATAACCCGAAACTGCATTTCAAAATCGGGGATATCCGTGATCGCGAGGCCTTGATCGAAGCAACGGAAGGCGTGGATTACTTATTCCATCTAGCAGCACTTAAGCATGTGCCTGTTTGTGAAGACCAGCCATTGGAAGCTCTTAAAACGAATGTCATAGGAACACAGCATGTCATTGATGCTGCCATTCATCATAATATCGATAAAGTAATCTATATTTCGACCGATAAGGCATCCGATCCGGCCAACTTCTATGGCCTGTCCAAAGCTATGGGAGAACGATTGATCACCCATGCCAACAAACTCCATGCGAATACGACCTTTGTTTGCATCCGCGGCGGTAATGTTCTCGGCACAAATGGCAGCGTCATCCATGTCTTCAAAAAAGCCATCCGGCAAAAAAACAAAATCGGTATCACCGATCCAGAGATGACGCGATTTTTCCTTACAGTGGAGGATGCCATCAAACTGGTGTTCAAAGCGACCTTCGAAGCTGTCGGCGGGGAAATATTCATCATGAAAATGCCGGCGATCAAAATTACCGATCTCGCAAAAGTCCTGTCAGAGGCATCAGGTGCATCGGATGTCGAATTCGAAATATCGGGGATCCGCCCCGGGGAAAAGATCCACGAGCTGCTCTTGACCGTCAACGAGAGCCATTCCGCAATTGTTTATGACGACCGCTACTTTGTCATCCTGCCCGATGTGAAGACAAAAGAAATAACGGATTACTACAAGGACTATAAAAAAGTCGAGATCACCGATTACAATTCCAGCCAGAACCTGCTGTCACATGAGGAAATCAAAAGCATGCTGGTCAAGGGTGGTTTTATTTAATGAAGATACTCGTCCTCGGCGGGAATGGTATGGCGGGGCATGTCATATATAAGTACCTGCGCAAACAGCCGGATTACGATGTTCATTACACTTCCCGCGATCGTACGGATAAAAGCAGCATCTACCTCGATGCCGTAGATACTCCAGCATTGGAGAAACTGATAAATACGCTTGAACCAGCTATTGTCATCAATTGCATCGGGATCCTTAACGATGCAGCCGAGCAGAATCCGCTTCTGGCCTTCCGCGTCAACAGCCTGCTCCCTCACCAGCTGGCGGCATTCATGGAAAGAAAAAATGGACGCTTGATCCAACTCAGTACCGATTGCGTTTTCTCGGGTAAAACCGGTCAATACAAAGAGACGGACTTTCGCGATGGAACTTCCGTATATTCACAATCCAAGCAGCTTGGAGAAATAACATCACACCCGCATCTGACCATTCGCACCTCCATCATCGGACCGGAACTAAGAAGGAATGGCATAGGGCTTTTCCATTGGTTCATGAGTCAAAGCGGTGAGATCAAAGGATTTGAAAGGGTCTACTGGAATGGAGTGACAACACTCGAATTGGCAAAGGCAGTGGATTTCTTCATCCAAAAGCAGACGAGCGGCCTTTACCATCTATGTCCGGACGAAAAGATCAATAAACACGACCTGCTGCAGCTGATCAAGGAAATCTACCAAAAAGACGACATCCGAATTGTTCCGGATGCCGCACACGTGCTGGATCGGTCGATTGTGAATACAAGACAGTCGCCTGCTTATGCTGTACCCGGCTTTCGAGACATGCTGGAGGAACAGAAGCAAATTTATCCATTACTCCTATCCTGAACACCTAGTTTTAACAGCATTTGTTTAAAAGAAGCTGCATAATTTTCATAACTGAATCTTTCTTTGATATGCCGGAGTGCATTTTCCCGGATAAAGGTCCGCTGATCCATGTTCGCCATCAATTCCTTCGTCTCTGCCAGCGCCGAATCCAGATTGCCCAGCTCATAATATTTACCTGTCTGGTTATGAATGATGGCCCGGCGGACACCATCCGAGTCTGTTGTCAGTACAGGACAGCTGCAGCTCATGGCTTCGATGACTGCATACCCTGCACTTTCCACTTTGGAAGTTGCCAATAAAAATCCTCCAGAATCACCGATCATGGAGAAATAATAGGGCATATCCTCATGTGGAACATCCGGGAATATGGACAGATGATTCCTCAGCTGCAGGCTGTCCAACATCTGTTCAAATGCGAAAAGTTCGCTTGGTGCAGCCAAAGATGGATCATGGAACATATAAAATTGCAAATCAGTCCGATATTCAGAAATGAGTTTATGACATATCAGAAGGAATTCACGCCAGTTCTTGTTATCCTCCAGCCTGCCCACCCAAGCAATGATCGGCTTTTCCGAGGTGATGCCAGGCATATACGCAAATTCATCCGAATCAAAGCAAATATCAAAACCAAAGGTCGGGGTTGCCGGATACAGCTGCTGGTAAATTTCAGCAATGTGCTCCGTCATCGGATGCAGCAATGCATTAGCATAATTCCTGACGATCGGAACTGCCATCTGCAACTGTAAATATGCATTTTCCTTAGGACCGAATCCTTGAGCTTCCAAGATAAGCTTCCCCTTGAAGCCCAGCCGCCGGAAACGAGGGAAGCTTAAAAAATCGGAAGTTATGATAGCTGCATCAAAATCATTACTATCGAATATTTGCTTTATATCTGTATCTTCATTGGTTATATATAACGGAGCTCCGTGATCATTCACTAATTCACGGCGTTTTTCATAATACAGGAAATGTGAAGAGATGCCCTCCAATTCCAAGGCAGCTCTTCTCTGTCGATTGAGTGTTTCCACCCCGCCGCTTGGCACATAAAATACAAATAATACTTTCATATCCTGCCTCCTTTAGTAGGCGTGCAATATCCATTTCATGTATATGCACGCAGGTTGAAAAAATATGTTAAATAGGAGGAGCAGCAATGCTTCCGAAAGTAACGATCATCATTCCTTTTTTCAATGATAAATATGTCCCTTTCGCCATCCAGAGCGCCTTGGATCAGACTTATCCCAATATAGAGGTAATCGTGGTTGACGATGGCTCCACACAGGAAGTCGATAAAATCAGACCTTATCTGAATTATATAACTTACCTGCGGAAAGAAAATGGAGGAACAGCAACTGCGCTCAACCATGGGATTGAGCATGCCGCCGGGGAATATGTGGCATGGCTAAGCTCTGATGATATATTCCTTCCGCATAAGATTCAAATGCAAATGGACTATATGACTGCCAACCATTCATTGGTCAGCTTTTCCAACTACCATCTGATTGATAAAGATAATCAGGTATTCATTCCTTGGTGCGGCAAACGCTTTAGTCCTTTGAACAACGCAAAGGAAGTTTATGAATCTTTCCGTATGGAAAACCCAGTCAATGGCTGCACCACCCTGATTCAAAAAGAAATATTCGATAAAGTTGGCAAATTCAATCCGGGATTCTTGTACACGCACGATTATGATATGTGGTTCCGGATCCTGCTAAATGGCTTCCATATGCATTATATCGATCAGGCACTCATCCAATTCCGTTCGCATGAAGAATCCGGAACATCAAGATTCCAGCCCCAAATACTGCATGAAATGAAAACCATCGAAGGACATTACCGTCCGATTTTAGATGAATACTTGGAAAAATACGCTACATTTTAGTAAAAAGGAGCAATGATCATGAATGAAAAACAACTTGCCGGATTAATAAAACTTGCCCCGCCAGGTTATCGCATTCCAGATGCCCGGCTTCTCCCCCTGATGATGCGCTACGGCAAAACAAACTAGGAGGCTGATGAATATGAAAATACTGCTCGTTTCCTATTATCCGCTTCCGTATGTCGGGGGATTGTGGACGGTTGTTCAAAATCTCCAGAATGAATTGACAAGATTGGGACATGAAGTCGATATACTGGCCCAGGATGAAACGCTATCGGAATACCGCATCATCGGACAGCAAGCGCCCTTTAAAGTGGCCGATGTCAAACCCATCATCGAAGAAAAATTGGGAACCGCCTATCCGAAGCTGGAATCCTATACCTCGATTTACCTCACAGAAGTCCTGAGATATTGTATGGAATTGACAGCTCTGACACTCGATCTCTCCAAATATGACATCGTCCATGCCCAAGACGTCATTTCAGCATTGGCAATGGATCGTGTGAAGCCTTCCCACATCCCAGTGGTGACAAGTATCCATGGCTATTTGTCGAAGGAGATAGCATTGGCCATCCTGGGGCGTCATCCCGATCTATCAACCGATGAACTTCACGAAAGCTTCGAATACCAATACAACGTTCATTTGGAGCATATCGGTTGTCATGTGAGTGAGTTCATCCACATACCTGCAGCTATAACGAAAACCAAGCTCATACAGCAGCATACTATCCCGGACGCAAGATTTGTACAGTTTCCTTACGGCATAGATATAGACGCCTTTCATAAAAGTCCGAAACAGCTGGACAATATCCCCGCCAAGACAAAGCCGACCATCTTATTTGCCGGGAGACTGGTGCAATTAAAAGGCGTGCATATTTTAATAGAAGCCTTAAAACAGCTAAAAGCTTCCACCTCGGATTGGGAATGCTGGATACTCGGCAAAGGCGACGCCGCAAAACAACTCAAAAATCAAATAAAAGAAGCCGGCCTCTCCTCTGAAATAAAGCTGCTGGGTTCTGTACCTAATGTAAAAGACTTTCTTGAATCATCTGATATCTTTGTTCTGCCAAGCTTACAGGATACACAGCCGTATTCTGTCATAGAAGCCCAGCTATGCGGCATCCCGACAGTCGTCAGCGATGCCGGCGGACTTCCTGAAATGGTGCAGGAAGGAGTGACGGGCCTGCTTTCCGAGGCAGGCAATCCAAACAGCCTGGCCCAGCAGCTTCACCGCTTGCTCCAGGATGATTCGCTTCGCCGGCAGTTGGGCAGCCAAGCAAAGCTCTGGGCCGAACAGCAATGGTCGCTGGTCAATATGGGCATGAACACTGTCGAGTTATATAAAAAGGCACTGGCATTATAGTAGAGGCAGCAAATTTCTTTTTCAAGATGGCTGTCCCTTTTATAACGGAGAAGGACTCATATAATATAGTATCTCGATGCGAAAGGAGGACATTTCATGACAATACTGCTCGATGCAAGAACATCCCAGAACGCCAGTACTTCCAACTCCTTCTCTGCTCCAATATTGATCGGGACACCCCAAGTGTTTGGACAAATCGGTCTGATAACCACAGAAGCCACATCACCTATCAGAGTACAGTTAAACGGCATCATTACAGTCCAGCTCCCCCTATTGCCTGTACTGACCACCATCACCGTCACAATCGTGCGAGGTACACAGCCGACAGATCCAGTCGTTTTCTCAGCCTCTTCCAACTTGGATTTGGAAATTCTGGGACCTCAGGCCTTCACTTTTATCGGTTCGGACATCAACGTCCCTCCACCAACAAGCGGACAGCTGACATATACAGCATTCATATCAGCAAACCTAATCGGGACTGTCCGAGTCGGGCCAGAAAGCTTCAATGGCCTTGCCTTTGCCGATTAAAATCAGAGGATAGGCAGTTCGTTCCCGCTTATCCTCTCTTTATATCCGCCGTGCCCGTTTCACTGTTTCCTCATATGCTATGATTGGAAAGGTGGTGAGTATGATGGATTTGATGGGTTATTACGAACCTGAAAAGAAAACCAAGCGCAAGTATAAATGCAAAGATCACGATCCTTGCAAAAAAGACGAAAAAAAACATGAGAAATGCGAGTGCGAGGATTCCTGCAAAGGCGGAACACGCTGGGGTGCTTCCTTCCTGACACCTCCATCCCCTCCATTTCCATATTAGTCCAGAAAAAAAGCGACATGCTCAAATGTCGCTTTTTCTTATGAAATGTTATTGATCGGACCCCTCAGGGAAATATTCCAGATAAGGAGGAGATTTCAATCATGAATACAGATTATGAGAATTGCATCCAAGCTTGCCTGACATGCATGAAAGCCTGCAATGCATGCTATGATGCCTGTCTGCTGGAAGATGATGTGAAGACGATGGCCAATTGCATCCGGATGGATCGTGAATGTGCGGATATGTGCGCATTTGCAATCCAGTCGATGCAGCGCAGCAGTCCGTTTGCCGAGCAAATTTGTACATTATGTGCAGAAATATGCCAAGCCTGCGGCGAAATATGCAGACAGCATGATGTACAGCATTGCCAGGATTGTGCAGATGCGTGCTTTGCCTGTGCCGACGCTTGCCGATCCATGGCCGCATAATAAAAGACTGCCAAAAGACGAATGGCAGTCTTTTCCCTTTGGGTATGCCACTATTGGCGCTGCAGCCTTCCGGAGAAGGACTCTATCAGCAAAACGACCGCTGCTGCTGCGTGCAGCATCCAGCCAACGAACGGTATCCAGCCCAGGCAGGAGGCTACAATCCCTATGATGCTGCCGGCAAGCGGTCCTTTGACCTGCACAGCAAGCACAAGGGTGATGATATGCAGAATCAGCATGATGACCAGCGGCATCCAGCCATTCGATAAAATGATAAGTCCTCCGAGTACAGGAACAGCCAAAATGGCTTCCATGATTCCTGTAATAAGTTTCATGGTTCTTGTTGCAGACATAGTGTCCGTCCTCTCTATCCATACTTGGTTTCATACATATACGCATCATACTCTAAAAAGTTCCATATGAAAAAGTTCTATTCAATATGCCTTCTTATGTCGTATAATGGTACGTCAAGATTTTTAGGATCAAAAATACGGAAAAGAAACAAGGGAGATGACAATGACAAAGAAACCGATCATTCAATTCCACAATGTAATGAAGCAGTACGATAAAGATACCACTGTTTTGGACAATGTCAGCTTCGAAATCGAGCGCGGCAAGTTCTATACCCTCCTGGGTCCTTCCGGGTGCGGGAAAACGACCATCTTACGTCTGATTGCAGGGTTTACAGAACCCACTTCCGGAGAGATGCTGTTCGACGGGAAACCATTGAATAAAATTCCGGCCAACAAAAGATCTGTAAACACTGTATTCCAGGATTATGCCCTGTTTCCTCATCTGAATGTATATGAAAACGTGGCTTTTGGCCTGCGCATCAAAAAGATGCCTCAGAAGCAGATCGATGAGAAAGTGAAGGAAGCATTGCGTTTCGTCAACCTGGCTGGCTATGAAAAGCGGGAAATCAGCGAAATGTCCGGCGGACAGCGTCAGCGTGTCGCCATCGCACGTGCTGTCGTGAACGAACCGGAAGTGATTTTGCTGGATGAGCCCCTATCCGCACTGGACTTGAAGCTGCGTACGGAGATGCAGTATGAATTACGCGAGATGCAGCAGCGTCTCGGCATCACATTCATCTTCGTGACGCATGACCAGGAAGAAGCGCTTGCTCTCTCGGATGAGATTTTCGTCCTGAACAGCGGGAAAATAGAACAAAGCGGCACACCAACGGATATATACGATGAACCGATCAACCGTTTCGTGGCCGACTTTATCGGAGAATCAAACATTGTTGATGGACGGATGATCCGGGATTATGAGGTGGAGTTCACCGGCAAACGCTTTGCCTGTGTAGACCAGGGTCTGCAGCCGAATGAACCCGTCGAAATTGTCATCCGCCCGGAAGATTTGCATATAACAAGCGCAGAAGAAGGAAACCTGCGCGTCACAGTCGATTCCCAGCTATTTCGCGGGGTCCATTATGAAATCTCCAGCTATGATGAAGCTGGTAACGAATGGCTTGTGCATTCCACGAAGAAAGCTGTCGTCGGAGAGGAAATCGGATTAGCCTTTGAGCCGGAGGCCATCCACGTCATGCGTCTGAATGAGACGGAAGAAGAATTCGATAAACGACTAGAGGCGTACGACGATGGAGAATAAGACGACTCGCAATCTGTATACGATTCCCTATGTCATTTGGATTGCCTTTTTTGTCATCGCCCCGATCCTGTTGGTGCTGTATTATTCTTTCCAGGACATCAACGGCAGCTTTTCATTGACCAATTACCGTAATTTCTTTACACCCATCTATTTGGAGATGACATTGAGCTCTTTTTGGTATGCATTCCTGATTACACTGATCACCTTGCTATTTGCTTATCCTACAGCTTACTTGCTGACAAAGCTGAAGCATAAGCAATTATGGCTATTATTGATCATCGTGCCAAGCTGGATCAACCTATTGCTGAAGGCTTATGCTTTCCTCGGCATCTTTGGTACGTATGGTATGGCCAATAAAGTACTGGAAGCGATCGGAATCGGATCCAAGGATATCCTTTTTACTGATTTCAGCTTTGTCTTCGTATCTGTCTATATTTTCATTCCGTTCATGATCCTGCCGATTTTCAATGCCCTGGATAAGCTGAATCCAACTTATCTGGATGCAGCGAATGATCTGGGAGCATCACGATGGACGACCTTCCGCCGAATCGTATTCCCATTGACGATCGACGGTGTGAAAGCAGGCTGTCAGATCACGTTCATTCCAGCCCTATCCTTATTCATGCTGACACGGCTTATCGCCGGCAGCCAAGTCATCACACTCGGCACGGCAATCGAGCAGCAATTCCTGGTCACACAGAATTGGGGGATGGGATCGACGATTGCTGTCTTCCTGATCATTTTCATGTTCATCATCATGTTCGCAACAGGAACGAAAAGGAGGAAAGCACGTGGATAAGAGACTTTCTCCCCTATCACGGATTTTTTTGATCGTCATGTTTGCGCTGCTGTATTTACCTATCTTTTACTTGATATTTTATTCTTTCAACAGCGGTGGCAATATGTATGATTTCGAGAGCTTTACATTCGATTGGTATAAGGAGCTGTTTCAAGATACCCGGCTTTTGATCATTGTTTTGAACACAATCGTGATCGCCCTGCTCTCCGCTTTGATTTCAACGATCATCGGTGTGCTTGGTGCGATGATGATCTATAAGATTCGATCCGGCAGGACAAAGAATGCCTTATTGTCATTGAACAACATCTTGATCGTGAGTCCGGATGTCATCATCGGTGCATCCTTCCTGATCCTATTTACCATCGCCGGTATCCAGCTTGGGTTCTATTCGGTGCTGCTGTCGCACATCGCCTTCAGTATCCCGATTGTCGTCTTGATGGTATTGCCGAAGCTATCCGAGATGAGTCCTTCCCTTCTTGATGCAGCAAGAGATCTTGGTGCCTCACGCTGGAAGGTCATCACGAAAGTGGTGATTCCTTATATAACTCCCGGTATATTCGCCGGCTTTTTCATGGCGCTTACCTACTCACTGGATGACTTCGCTGTAACATTCTTTGTGACAGGAAATGGGTTCACCACATTGTCTGTCGAGATTTATTCCCTTGCCAGACAAGGAATATCATTATCCATCAATGCCCTTTCGACGATCATCTTCCTCGTTACGATGCTGATTGTCGTCATCTATCATCTGATCACCCGCCGCGGCAGGAAATCACCTGATCTGGAGGTGCTCAAATGAAGCAGCTGATGCGTCTGGCCGTTGTGATCATTGCTGTGAGCGCTATACTGCTCGTCACCATCTCCCGCCTCAATGCCTCCCAAGGCTACTCAGGCGGCAATACACTTACCGTGTATAACTGGGGCGACTATATCGATCCGGCTGTTATTGACGAATTCGAAAAAGAAACAGGCATCACGGTCGTCTATGAAACGTTCGATTCGAATGAGGCGATGATGACAAAGATACAGCAAGGCGGAACAAGCTATGATATCGCTGTTCCTTCCGAGTATACGATCGAAAAGATGAAGGAAGAGGATTTGCTGCTTCCGATTGATCACAGCAAGATCCCGAACCTGAAAAATATCGATTCCCGTTTCCGGGATCTGCCTTTCGATCCCGGAAACGAATATTCCGTACCTTATTTCTGGGGAACTGTCGGCATCGTTTATAACAGCAAGCAATTGGGCGGTATGACATTCGACAGCTGGGAGGACCTATGGGATCCTGCCCTCAAGAATCAGATCGTGCTCATCGATGGTGCACGCGAGATCATCGGGATGGGGCTGAACAGCCTTCATTATTCCCTTAACGATACAGACCCCGCCCACTTGCAGGAAGCCTATGACAAACTAGTGAGCCTGAAGCCGAATGTCCGGGCTCTGCTTGGGGATGAAAATAAAATGCTGATGGCATCCGGGGAAGTGTCGATCGGGATAACGTGGTCCGGGGATGCTTCGGAGATCATGGCAGAAAACGAGGATCTTGACTATGTCGTCCCAGAGGAAGGCTCCAATCTATGGTTCGATAATATGGTCATCCCGAAAACTGCCAAGAATGTCGACGCTGCACATAAATTCATCAATTTTATGCTCGATCCAAAGATTGCAGCGCAAAATACCGAATATGTCAGCTACTCCACACCGAATAAGGAAGCCTTGCAATATATGCCCCAGGAGATGGTGAATGATGAACGCTTCTATCCATCCCCGGAATTGACAGATCGTCTGGAAGTTTATGAAAACCTCGGACAGGAAAACCTGTCTCGTTATAACGAATTATTCCTCAAATTCAAGATGGAATAGGAAAAGACCTTATCCAAGTCGATTGGATAAGGTCTTTTTTATTTTTTACAGCTCTGCCCCATTCGTCTCAATTACATTTTTATACCAATGGAACGATTTCTTCCGGCTCCGCTCCAATGTCCCGCTTCCATCATCATGCTTATCGACATAGATGAAACCATATCGCTTGGAATACTCCCCTGTAGAAGCACTTACCAAGTCGATGCAGCCCCAGCTGGTATATCCCATCAAGTCCACGCCATCCTCGATGGCTTCTCCCATCGCTTTGATATGATCGCGCAGATAATCGATGCGGTAATCATCGTTGATGCTGCCGTCTGCTTCTACTTCATCATACGCACCGAGTCCGTTTTCCACGATGAACAACGGCACCTGGTAGCGATCATACATGTCATTCAATGCAATGCGCAGCCCGAGGGGATCGATTTCCCAGCTCCAGTCGCTTGCTTTGAGGAATGGATTCTTCACGCCGGACATGATATTCCCCTGCGCCAGTTCCTCTTCACTCTTTTGAGCTTTTTCCGTCCGGGACATATAGTAGCTGAAGCCGATATAGTCCACCGTTCCTGCTTGGATCGTTTCCAAATCGCCTTCCTCTATTTGCAGCTGGACCCCTTGTTCCTTGAAGAATCGTTTTGCAAAGGCTGGATAAGCACCCCGGACCATCACGTCCCCACAATAGTTGTTGAACAGACGCGCTTCCTGATCGGCATAGAAGACGTTTTCCGGATTGCTGTCATATGCATATACCGGTGCATAAATGATCATACAGCCGATCTGCGCATCCGGATTCACTTCATGGCAGTACTGGACTGCTTTCGCACTGGCCACAAACTGATGGTGAAGCCCTTGCACAACGGATTGATACTTGTGCTCCCCAGGCTGGATGGAGAAACCAAGGCTCATGATCGGCATGATAAGGCCGCTATTGATCTCGTTGAATGTCATCCAATATTTCACTTTATCTTTATAGCGATCAAGCACAGTCTTGGCGTAACGCTCAAAGAAAGTGATCACTTCCCGGTTCTTCCAGCCGCCGTATTCTTTCACCAAATTGACCGGCATCTCATAGTGGGAAATCGTTACGACCGGCTCAATACCGTGCTTATGCAGCTCATCGAATACGCGATCATAGAACGCAAGCCCTTCTTCATTCGGCTCCAGTTCATCGCCATTTGGGAAAATACGAGTCCAGGCTATGGACATCCGGAATACTTTGAAGCCCATCTCTGCAAATAGTGCAATATCTTCTTTATAACGATGATAGAAGTCGATTGCTTCGTGGTTCGGATAGGTGTATTTCTCCGTATCGATTTCGAAATCAAATCCTGGCTCTGCCAAGATGCGCAGACGCTCTTTTCCGCCTGGAAGTACATCCGCAATATTCAGTCCTTTATTGCCTTCATGGAATCCGCCCTCCATCTGGTTGGCAGCTGTTGCGCCGCCCCATAGGAATCCTTGTGGAAATGCTGTTTGCTTTGTCATGTTTATCTCTCCTTTTATAATTTAAGATGCTTCTTTTGAAGTGGCCGCAGGCGCTGCCAAATCCAGCAGTGCTTGTCCTGCTCCGACGGGGCCGTCTGCCAGGGAAGAAATATCCTCATACTCAGCAGTGTTCGTGATAATGACGGGCGTGATCAAGTCGAAGCCTGCAGCCTGGATGGCCTCCATATCAAAGGAAACAAGCTTCTGGCCTTTTTTGACCTGTTCACCTGAAGCAATATGAGCTGTGAAATGTTCCCCATTCAATTTCACTGTATCGACCCCGACATGGATCAGTACTTCGGCACCACTTGCACTTTTCAAACCAATGGCATGTTTTGTTGCAAAGAGTGTAACTACTTCACCATCTACCGGAGATACAACCTCGCCTTTCGTCGGGAAGATGGCCGCCCCTTTACCCATGATCTCCTGCGCAAATGTCGGATCACTTACTTCTGCAAGCGGTCGAACCTCTCCTGTCAGAGGGCTGGAAATGACTTCCGATGCTTTCTCTGATTCTGTTTCTTCAGCAGTATCTTCGGATGCTTTTTCTATTGTGTTTTCTTCCGTTGCTTCCAGCACATCTTCAAATCCCATGATCCATGTAACCGCAGCAGCTGCAACGAATGCCAGCAAGAGCCCAAGCAAGGCAAACACGATTTCAGGACCAATCAAAACTGGAATACCCGGAATTCCAACGATTCCCGCTACTATATAAGCTTTGACATCCGCAATACCATAAAGGACTCCGCCTATTGCAGCCCCTATCAGTGCAGCGACGAATGGTTTCTTCAGCTTCATATTGACCCCATACATGGCTGGTTCGGTAACACCCATCACTGCAGTCAATGCCGTTGTAAAAGACAATGATTTAAATTTCTTATTTTTCGATTTCAGGGCAACCGCAAAAGCCGCACCAGCTTGACCGAAATTGGCAAGGAACATCGCAGGGATGATGTAGTCAAAACCATTCACTGCAATACTATTGATGACGACTGGTGTAAAAGCATAATGCATCCCGGTAATGATAATAAGTGAGAACGTACCTGCAAGCAGAATGGTAGCAACGATGCCTGCATTCTCAAACATGAAATTCATACCTGAGGATAAATAGTTACCAATGATTGCACCAAGAGGTCCTACCGTAATCAAAGTGACCGGAACGACAACCAATAAGGTTACTGTCGGAACAACGATCAGCTTCAAGGAAGCATGTGTGATACGGTCAACCCATTTCTCTACATAAGACGCAATCCAGATAGCCAGCAGGATCGGGATAACCGTAGATGAATAGGTTGCTATCGTTACAGGCAATCCGACAAAGGAGATGCCCCCACCCTCTGCGAACATGGCAGTCAGCGTCGGGTGCAGGATTGCCGCTCCTATGGCAGCAGCCACATAAGGATTGGACCCAAACTTACGTGCTGCACTGATAGCAAGCAAGATCGGCAGGAAGTAGAATGCACCGTCTCCGATGACCGTCAGGATTTGATACGTTTGGGAAGACTCCTGCAGTACACCCATGGTCAGCAGCAGGGCCGTGATACCCTTGATCATACCCGCACCAGCGATGGCTGGCAGGATCGGTGTGAACACGCCGGAAATGACATCAAAAATCGAGCTGATCACATTTTTCTTTTGCTTCGATTCGCCTTCTCCACTCTTCGCTTCACTTAAACTGCTATTGGCGATGATCTCCTTATAAACCTTCGGGACCTCATTGCCGATGATCAGCTGGAACTGGCTGCCGCTTATGTTGGAACCAAGTACACCATCCACCTGCTCCAAGCTTTTCCGATCGGCTTTGCTGTTGTCATACAGGTTGAAGCGAAGCCGTGTCATGCAATGGATGACACTTTGTACATTTGATTCTCCGCCTACCAATTGCAAAATCTCTTCTGCTGTTTTACGATGGTTCATGATAGACCCTCCATTCGGGGATATTATGATGAGGATAAAGGGTGCCGCCTTTATCCTTTTTTTGATAAGCTGCGGGTTTTTGATACACAAAAAAACCCAAACTACACCCCGGACACAGAGTCGTCTCTGCTCACGGAATATAATTTAGGTTTTGCCTGCTTATCAGTAACAATCCTAAAGGATAGTTGTATGCTGTTTTGTTATCTTACAAACTCAATTTATCATGTAAGCGGATTATTGTCAACGCTTTCAATGCATATTCATCAAAATGTGATGGATATGCTTACTGCTGGCTTATGTAGCAGATGGAATGCGCAGCCGTTTGAATCGGCACTTCTTAAACCTGCTGTTTTAATTCAGTTGACTGATGGTTGATGATTCAAATTTCACCTCATCCCCGTTTTTGTAATAGTAATAGACTTTCCTATCATCTTTCAATCTGACGGCAACCATATAATTCCCGTTACCTCTCAAATTCGCGATGAAAGGTTCCAGACTGACAATGTCGCTTTCTTCCGTCCCCTTTTCCAGCAGATATTCATGGACTGCCTCTTTGGCACTTTGTTTCCTGATTGTTATGTAACTCCAAATTCCAGAAGGTATGAGCACCAGGATGGCGATTACAATCAATATGGTCTTTTTCATATTCCATCCCCTATCCTCTTTTTCCTGACTGCAACTTGTGAATGTCGGTATAGCCAGACTCACTTAAAAGATAAACCGTCAGCAATCAAGCTGACGGTGATAACTCAAGAACACTCCCTGCATCGAAGTGGGCAATCATTTATACAAAGCTTGCTTCAGCTGAGCTGCCCCCTCAGCCAGGGCTTGATGCGCTTCCTCCACATAAGCGGTAAAGCCAGCAAAGCCATGGATCAATCCATCATAATTCTTTGCAAACACATCGACACCTTCCTGCTGCAGTTTGGCAGCATAATGCTGCGCTTCATCCCGCAGCGGATCATATTCCGCTGTCAAAATCGCTGCAGGCGGCAATGTTTTTAGTAGCCCGGAACGAATCGGCGATGCATGCGGGTTTAGACGATCTTCTTCTGTCCGGTAGTAATGGCTGCGGAACCAATTCATCAAACGTTTGGTCAATAAATAGCCTTCCGCGTTTTCTCGCAAAGAAGCCGGCTCCTCCCCGATATAACCCGTAGATGGATATAAGAGCAATTGGAATATAGGTTTATGGCCGCTTCGTTCTTCTGCCAGCAGACATACGACCGTAGCAAGATTTCCTCCGGCACTATCTCCTCCCACAGCAATTTTATCCTGTTCGATTCTTAAATCCTCTGCATTGGCCCTGACCCATTGAAAGGCATCATAGGCATCCTCTACCGCAGCCGGGAATTTATATTCAGGTGCCAGCCGGTAATCTACCGAGATGACCGTACAATCTGCCAGATTGGCAATCTCACGACAAGTGGCATCATGCGACTCGATGCTTCCGACAACCCAGCCGCCGCCATGATAAAAGACAAGTGCAGGCTGCTTCTTATCATCAGAACGATAGATACGGATCGGCAATGTCCGATCGCTCAACTCGATTTTGCTATCTTCCACTTCAGCCACTTCCTGTTTAGGCCCATCCTCCTGCATCCTGGCTTGGCTTCGAAACTGTTCCGGCGAAACCGATTCAATTGGTATCGGATTCGCATTCACTTCTTTTAAAAATGCTTGTATTTTGGGATTCAACCCCATTTTCCATCCCCCTTTTCCATTCCCATTCATTGTTCCACTATTTTACTGCAATTTAAACTTCCCTGCACTGATTGAGATCATTCAATCTGATTTGATATGAATGCGGCCAGTGCAAACCCGCTGTTTCATGCATCAAAGTCCTCTATCCGGCAGCTGAATCAGCAAAATGTTCCTCTCCCGTGCATGGCAAAAATTCATTCAGTCCGGTCATTCTTGGAGCGATATGCTGTCTAGTTCCTCAGCGTCAAAATTCCGCCACTCCAAAATTTGCATGATTGACAGATTGTCAGGCTGGGTATCTTATAACTACCAACTCAATCACAAGGAGGATCCCAATCATGAGTTCACTCACAAGAGACATTTTCACCACATATGCCGAGGAAGATTCCTTCGAGCTGGAGCCATACTTAGATCACCTGTTTGAATTGAATGAGGAAGAATCCGATGACGAATAAATAAAGAAGCAGCGGCTGCGGAACCGCTGCTTCTTCATTCACCTTGTTTTTCCTGCTGTCCCTCCAGGATCTTCTTCTGGACAAAGCGCAGATGATCATACATTGCTGTGTACGCTTTATAGGCATCCCTTTCCTTCAGTGCCTCATAAATGCGTTTATGATATGCTACCGTCTTATCTTTTTCCCTGACAATGATATGGTTATTGATTTTCGCATGATAAAGAAGCAAGGAATGAATCATGCCATCAAGTATCAAATTATTGGCACTCAAGGCTATGATCCGGTGGAATCGTTTATCAGCTTGACCATAATTATCGTCCTCTGATTCTTCGATTTCCACAATCGTTTCATACAGTTCTTCCAGCTGTTCATCCGTGATCTTTTCCGTTGCGATTGTGACCAGTCCAAGTTCCAAGACGATTCTCGCTTCGATGATCGCCTGGATATTGTCGCTTGCCAGGTTAAGCATATCAGAAAAAGGTGCCGCACCGACTTTCAGGTTGAAGTAGGTGCCTTCCCGTGTCTTGCGCGTAATGATGCCGAGTGTTTCCAATGCACTCAAGGCTTCACGCAAAACAGTCCTGCTGACCCCGAGGATCGTGATGAATTCCGCTTCTGTAGGCAGCTTATCCCCTGGCTTCAGCTGACCGCTTGATAGCAGATGCAGAATCCGTTCCACCACTTGCTTGGATAATGTTTTTCTGTTAACGTGCTCCAGATTCATTTGCAATGGGTCTCTCTCCATCATGTCCAACACCTTTAATATGTTATAAACCTATGATACTGGGAATGGAACGAAATTACAAACGCATGCAAAAGAGCCGCCCAGCTAAAAAGACGGCTCCATGCTCCTTCATCGTACAAGGCAAGGCTTCTTATTATCGAATTTCCAATTCCGGATCAAATATTGCATTGCGATAGCATCGTCCCGAGCACCAAGCCCCATCGATTTATAGAGCTCATGCGCCTTTTCCACTTCTGGCATATCGATCTCGATACCAAGTCCAGGCTTATCCGGCACGCCCAGCTTCCCTTCGGCTATCTCGTATGGTTCCTTCGTCAGTCTCTGTCCATCCTGCCAAATCCAATGCGTATCGATAGCGGTGATATTTCCTGGGGCTGCTGCTGCAACATGGGTGAACATAGCCAGCGAAATGTCAAAATGGTTATTGGAATGCGATCCCCAAGTGAATCCCCATTCATGACATATTTGCGCAACTCGCACAGAGCCCTGCATCGTCCAGAAGTGCGGATCGGCAAGCGGAATATCAATTGCCTGCGCCTGGATGGCATGCCCCATCTGGCGCCAGTCCGTCGCAATCATATTCGTCGCCGTCGGGAGCCCGGTGGCTCTCCGGAACTCCGCCATGATTTCCCTGGAGGAATAACCATTCTCTGCTCCGCACGGATCCTCTGCATATGCCAGGATGCCATGCTTACCTTTGCAAAGACCAATGGCTTCATCCAGGGACCACGCACCATTGGGATCGAGCGTGATCCGGGCTTCCGGGAATCTTTTTGCCAGCGCCTCGATTGCCTGGATTTCTTCTTCACCAGCCAAGACGCCGCCCTTTAGCTTGAAGTCCCGGAATCCATACTTCTCATATGCTGCCTCAGCCAGACGCACAACCGCTTCCGGCGTCAGCGCTTCTTCATTCCGCAAACGGAACCAATCCCATTTGGCATCCAGCTCTTCCTTGTAAGCCAAGTCCGTCTGCTTGCGATCGCCGATGTAGAACAAATAGCCGAGCACATCCACTTCACTTCGCTGCTGTCCTTCCCCTAACAGCGCAGCCACCGGAACTTGCAGGAACTTGCCGAGCAAGTCAAGAAGTGCCGCCTCCAGTGCTGTCACAGCATGGATCGTTGTACGCAAATCGAAGGTCTGCTCACCCCGGCCGCCTGCATCCTGATGGCCGAATTGCTGTCTCACTTGATTAAGGATGGCTTGATAAGAGGCAATCGACTCGCCTATAACCAATGATTTCGCTTGTTCAAGCGTCTGTCGGATCTTTTCCCCTCCTGGTACCTCCCCGGCCCCGACAGCACCCGTTGTATCCTTAAGGATGACGATATTACGTGTAAAGTACGGACCATGCGCACCGCTCAGATTGAGCAGCATGCTGTCACGGCCGGCAACCGGAATCACTTGCATCTCCGTAACGGATGGTACATTATGGGACCTTTCAGCACTTATATTCGCTGTCATTTGATTCATCTTGCAATCCCCTTCCGATTTATTTTGTTGGCGCTTTCAACTCCACGCGTTCGATCTTTCCAACGATGAATAAATAACTCAGTATGGCAATAAGCGCATTGGCACCGACAAAGACAAGTGCACCGTTGAAAGAACCTGTCGCATTGACGATGTAGCCGATGATGATCGGCGTCGTGATCGAAGCGATGTTTCCAAATGTATTGAATAACCCGCCACTGACACCTGCAGTCTGCTTCGGGGATGTATCGGATACGACTGCCCAGCCCAATGCCCCAAAGCCTTTGCCGAAGAAAGCAAGCGACATGATGACGACGACAAGCCATTCAGCATCCACATAGTTACAGATGATCATGCTGCAGGAAAGCAGCATTCCAATGATGATCGGTGTTTTGCGTGCGATGGTCAGGGAAAACTTCTTACGGAGAAGGAAATCCGAGAACATCCCGCCAAGGATACCTCCCAGAAAACCGCATATCGCCGGCAGGGATGCAATGAACCCAGCCTCCAGTATGGACATGCCGCGCCCTTGGACCAGATAGACAGGGAACCAAGTCAAAAAGAAATAAGTCAGTGTCGTTATACAATATTGCGCAATGTAAATGCCGATCAGCATCCGTTTCTGCAGCAATTGTTTAATGAATGGCCACTGGGATTGTTTCTCCTTCGAATCTGTATCTTCCTTCTTTTGATCCATATCGATTACGCCGCCGCCAGCTTCGATATAGTCTATTTCCGCCTGATTGGCCCTTGGGTGCTCGCGTGGATTTCGGATGACCTTCAGCCAGACAATTGCCAAGGCAATCCCGATGGCTCCCATTACGTAAAAGACGGATTCCCAGCCGAATCTATATGTCAGCCAGCCCATCAATGGGGAGAAGATGACCAAGGCAAAATACTGCGCGGAGTTGAAGATGGCCGATGCCGTCCCGCGCTCCTTGCTCGGGAACCATGCTGCCACTACCCGGCTGTTTCCCGGAAAAGATGGCGCTTCGGAGAACCCGACCAGGAAACGGAGTGCAAACAGGATGATGATTGCCGTTCCGCCCGCAAAGAATCCGATTGTACCCTGCAGCAATGTGAATATCGACCAGAACAATATACTCATTCCGATAATAAGCTTGGATCCGAACTTATCGAGCAATATCCCTCCAGGTATCTGCCCGATTACATAAGCCCAGCCGAATGCGGAGAATACATATCCCATACTGACTGCATCCAGGCCAAGATCCGACTGCAGGGCATCGCCTGCAATGCTTATCGTAGCTCGGTCAGCGTAGTTGACAGACGTGACCAGGAACAACATTAAAACGACAAACCAACGAACCTTCGTTCTTTTCATCTGAACATCGTGCAGGTTATCTCTGATTTTATCCATATCGTTCATTCCTCCGCCGCTTCATTGTAAGCGTTGTCAATAGTGGGTACAGGAAAAGGGCAGCATGCAGCCCTTTAGCCTTTGACAAAAACAGTCTTGATGCTCGTAAAGAATTCCTTTGCTGCCTCTCCCTGTTCCCTGGAATGAGAGCTGGACTGCTTCATCCCGCCAAATGGAGCTTGCAGCTCCACGCCCGCACTTTCGGCATTCACACGGACAAGACCCGCTTCGATATCCTCTGCAAACTGCAGGAAACGCCCGATATTCTTTGTGAAAATGGAGGCACTCAGCCCAAACTTGACATCATTCGCTATAGCTATCGCCTGTTCCTCGGAATCCACTTTGATCAAGGCGATGACAGGGCCGAAAATTTCCTCCTGGGCAATCACCATATCATTGGTTACGTCTTCAAAAATGGTCGGCTGGACGTAATAGCCTTTTGCGTAATCCCCATCTGTCAGCCGTTCTCCGCCAAGGATAAGCTTCGCACCTTCGTCCATCCCTTTTTGAATATAATGAAGGCAGTTTTGCAGCTGGGCTTCGCTTGCGATCGGTCCGAGCCACACATCCTGCTCGAGGCTGTTCCCGATGGTGATTTCCTTTGTCTTCTCAAGCAGCCTATCCCGGAATGCATCATATATCGGCGCTTCAACGATGACCCTGCTTGTTGCCGTACATTTTTGCCCTGTGGAACGGAAAGCACCGCTGATCGTGGCATCCACCGCCTGCTCGATATCTGCATCGGCAGCAATGATGACTGGGTTTTTCCCGCCCATCTCGAGCTGATACTTGGCACCTCGCCCCAACGCTGTCAACCCGATACCTTTACCGACATGATTTGAACCAGTAAATGTAATGCCATGTACCTTCGGATGCTCAGCCAATCCTTTCCCGATGACAGATCCCGCACCGGTAACCAGATTGATGACGCCTTTCGGGAAACCGGCTGCTTCAAAGCATTCGATTATTTTGATGGCCGTGATCGCTGTCTCGGATGCCGGCTTGAATACAACCGTATTACCATAAACAAGCGCAGGAGCCATCTTCCAAATCGGAATTGCAACCGGGAAGTTCCAAGGCGCAATGACACCGACGACCCCCAAAGGAACTCGAGTCGTATACATGAAGGCACTCGAATCTGTCGATGGAATGACATCACCAGTCTTCCGCATCCCTTCCCCTGCATAATATTTCAGGATGGCAATTCCCCGCTGCGTTTCACCGCGAGCTTCCGGCAATGTCTTTCCCATCTCTTTTGTTGCCGTTTCTGCAATTTCTTCAGCTCGTTCTTCCAATACTGCCGCCGCCCGATAAAGAAAATCGCCTCTTGCTGCGCCTGACAGGCTTCTCCATTCCTTCCTTGCTGCATCCGCCGCTTCCACCGCTGCTTCCAAATCAGCTTTTGCGGAGCTCTGAATACGGCCGACAGGATTGCTTGTATCTGCGGGATTGATGACGGTGATCTGTTCTGCTGATGCCGATTCCTGCCATTCACCATTGATAAAGTTACGATATACATTCGTTGTTATATTTGTCGCCATGTATTAGCTCTCCTTCATCTCTGTGATTTTCTCCTTGCGCGGATATTTTTCCAACGCTTTCATCAGAATCTTTTCCATTTCGTTGTAATGTTCCTTTGTAACAGGTACGACTGGAGGGCGCACATATCCTCTTGTCTGCAAACCGATGATCTCCATGCCTGCCTTGATCAAAGAAACTGCATAGCCTTTGCGCTGTTTGCGTATGCTGTTGATCGGCAAGATGACATCGGCATATAAATCATCCAACGTATCCTGGTCCCCAGCCAGCAGCGCCTCATAATACATACGGGAGATATGCGGGATGTAATTCGAGATGGCCGAGGAATATGTCTTGATTCCGAGCGGCAGATACGCAGGCATTGTCACTTCCGCCATCGGCATACCATTCAGGAAATCCAATCTCCCTTTGAATTCCTGCGTCAGGCAAATATTCAAGTCCATATCCCCTACTCCATCCTTTATGCCCTTCAATTGAGGGTAGCCCGTCAGCCGCCTTACAGTGTCGATGGAATAAACTGCATTATCCCTTTGATAAAGAATCGCATCCAATGTCGGGGCACTGTCAAATATTTCTTTCGCATATTCATAAAGCCCTTCCTGCTCTCCATGAATCAGATAAGGCGGCAGCAGCAAATAACCCGCTGCACCTTTCTCGGCAGATACAGAAGCAAGATCGATAGCCGTCCGCAGATTCCCGCCAACTCCTGTATAAATCGGCACTTTGCCTGCTGCCGCTTCCATAGCCGTATCCAGCATCAGTTCGTACTCGGCTTTCTCCAAGGATTGGAACTCACCTGATCCGCAAGCAATATAAATGGCATCCAGACCTTCCTCCACGAGAAAATGTACATTCTCGAATAATGCTTGCTCATCGAGTCTTCCATTGTCGGTGAATGGTGCTACTGGAAAACCGAGAATGCCTTTAGCTATTCCTTTTGATTGTCCCATTGCGTACCTCCTCAAGTAAGCGTTATCAATTCCGTTTGTTTAATTGTATTACAAATAGACAAAAGTTCAAATATCTTTTTATGTATCGGAAATGACCGAAAAAATAGTGATAAAAGACAAGTAATGAACCAAACTGAACGCTGTCAGTCTTACAATAAAATACAGCATAAAAAAAGGGACCTTATCCCTAGTGATCTTCCCTTCTCCAACATCCAATTTAATTGTCAGAATAAAAAAAGAGCCCTGGGCTCTTTTTAAACAAAGCATACCGCTTATATGAAATTTCACGCCAAGATTTTTTCAGGCCATAACCTTACAGGACAGCCCTCAAGCTGAAGCATGGCTAGCCTGTTTGCTGCAATATATCTCTTCATTCCGGATGAAAGCTGGCAATCGATCCCGTAATCCTTTTATCGAATTGGTCATGGATATGCCCCTTGGAAGACAAAACGAAGACCCCATCCAGCGGACGGGTCTTCATCCATCAGGAGGAAGTATAGGATCCTCCATTGACATGGATGGCTTGACCGGTCATATAAGAGGCTTCATCCGATGCAAGCATCACATATGGCCAAGCATGCTCGGAAGGCTGCCCCGGGCGTCCCATCAGGCTGTCCTGACCGAACTGTTCAATTTTATCCTCGCCGATGGTGGCCGGGATGAGCGGCGTCCAGACCGGGCCTGGAGCGACGGAATTGGCACGGATTCCTTTTTTGATAAGACTTTGGGCGATACTGCGCGTCCAAGCCGTGATGGCGCCTTTTGTCGCGGAATAATCCATGAACATCGGGTTGCCTCGGTAAGCATTGATGGAAGACGTGCTGATGATCGAATCTCCGGCTTTCATGTGACGCACAGCTGCTTTCGTCAGATAGAATTGGGAGAAGAAGTTGACACGGAATACTTCCTCGAACTGTTCGGACGAAATCTCCAGAACATCTTCCCGTACATATTGGATGGCTGCGTTATTGACAAGGATGTTGATTTTGCCGAACTCCTCCACTGTTTTCTCGACCAAGCTGATGCAATGCTCCTCATCCTTGATATCGCCTGGAAGCAGCAAGCAGCGTTTGCCTTCCGCTTCCACAAGGCGTTTGGTTTCTTCGGCATCCTCCGTTTCATCCAGATAGGAAATCGCGACATCTGCGCCTTCCTTGGCATAAAGGATCGCGACAGCACGGCCGATACCAGAGTCCCCGCCTGTAATAAGCGCAGCTTTCCCTTCCAGCCTGCCAACACCTTTATAGTCAAGCGGCTGATGCGGCAGCGGCTCCATCTCGGCTTCCATACCCGGCTGGCGATCCTGCTGGTGTTTACTGGTCTTTCCGTTCATCATATCTTTCGGTTCCATGAAAATGTCTCCTTTGCATTATGATTGATACAGTACCTTTCCACATCGGCAATGTGATGAAACGTGAACCGAAAGCCGCGCTCCCTCCGCAAACGCTATCGCTTATGGAGACGAAGCACCTTCACCTCATAAGGATTCAACCGGATTCCCCCTGAAAGGTGTCCTCCATCCAATACATCCTCATACACCTGATCCAGCTCTATGTCTTTTTCTCCTTCATTGAAATTCAAAACAAACACAAACAAGGATTCCGCATTGGACCGCACCTGGATGGAAACCCCGTCCTGCTTTGCAATACCGACTGGCGGAAAGATGCGTCCCTCACTCAGCAATCGTCCATAAAAGTCCTCTTGGAAAGCATCCTCCAATCTTCCGCCGATGTAATAAGCGACGCCTTTTCCATATGCATGCTCCGTGACAGCCGGGGTTCCTGCATAGAAATCTTCTGCATAGGTACCGATTGCTGCGGCTCCGGAAAGTTCGAGGATCGTGGCGTAATCCTTCAATTCATAATGCTTCCCTTCATACGTCACTTCATTGCGGTCACGTGGATAAAGGGTGTCCGTTTCCAATGGATGTATGCCAAAAACATCTGCAAGTTTTTCATGCCAGGCTCCCTTATGCACCAAATCGTGCTCATTTACAACACCGCTGATATACGTCATGACGAGCTTACCGCCATTTTTCACAAATACTTCAAGCTTTTCTGCTGTCTGATCATCCATCATATAAAGCATCGGGACGACCAGCAGCTTATATCGGGAGAAGTCATGATCTTTCATGATGACATCCACTGGTATATCACGCTTCCAAAACGGCCGATAATGAGCATGCATTGTCTGAATGTACTGCTTGGTATCCAGGCCGTATCCTTGAGCATCCTCTAACGCCCAATCATTTTCCCAATCATAAAGCAATGCTGTTTCCGCTTTTCGATGCGCTCCCTTCAGGGCAGCTAATTTTTCCATTTTCCTTCCCAATGCAGCCACTTCTTTGAATACGCGATTCTCCGGTGATCGGTCATGATCGACGACAGCCCCATGAAACTTTTCTGTGGAACCTCGGGATTTACGCCATTGGAAATAGAGGATACTATCCGATCCATGGGCCAGCATTTGCATGGATGCCAGTATATGCATGCCAGGACGCTTCGCTTTATTCACAGAATGCCAATTGACCATACTGGGCGTATTTTCCATCAGGAGGAATGGCTGATCCTTCATCGTCCGATATAGATCATCTATGAAGCCCACCTTCATAGCCAGCTCCGCTGTTGTTTCCCAGTCATTATGCCAAGTTGGATAAGCATCCCAGCTGATGATATCGATTTTTTTGGCTAGTCGATTGTAATTCAATCCCCGGAATGGTATCAAATCTGGTGTATCAGCCATGAAATTCGTTGTTACAGGAATATCCGGCGTGATTTCCCGGATGGGGAGCAATTCATTTTCCAAGAACCTGACAGTCTGATCCGTCACGAACCGCCGCCAATCCAAGCGCAGCCCATGGACGCCATCCTCCCCATATGGAGAAGGGGATTCCACCTGCTCCCAGTCCGTGAGCGTATGACTCCAAAATGGTCCCCACCACGCATCATTCAAGGCTTCCAGATCTCCGTCATAGCGCTCTTCAAGCCATTTCCGAAAAGCAGTCTGGCAGCGTTCGCAATGACAATCGCCGCTGTATTCATTGGATATATGCCACAGCAGCAAAGCTGGATGCTCCCCATATCTTTCCGCCAGTTTGCGATTGATGTTCCGGGTCTTCTCCAAGTATGTCGGCGAACTGAAACAATGGTTATGCCTGCCCCCGTGCAGCTGCTTGATCCTCGCGGCATTCACCCGCAGGACATCCGGATATTTTTTGGACATCCAGGCAGGACGTGCACCGCTTGGTGTAGCTAAAATCACTTTCCCTCCGAAAGAGTGGATATCATCGAAGATCTTATCCAGCCATTTGAACTCGTACACACCTTCCTCCGGTTCCAATGCACTCCAAGCAAAGATACCAACCGAGAAAGTATTTGTGTGTGCCAATTGCATCAGCTCCATATCCTCTTTCAGGACATCGGGATATTTCAGCCACTGATCTGGGTTATAGTCACCGCCATGCAATAAGAATGGTGCTCTCAGTACTGGTTTTATTTGCGTCATGTCTGTACCCCTTCCAAATTAAGGTAAGCGCTTCCAATCTATTAGTACGCCATCTCGATACATTCTCCTGCCCCGAAACAAGTATTCCTTGCACCTCTTGCACGCATATAGTAAACTATCCGTAACTTAGTTAATTAAATTAATAAAGTATGACGAGGAGGCTTCATGATGACGACTGTCCCGAATTTGACGGCTTCATTCCAAGAAATCTTTCAAACCACCAAAACACCGCGGCAATTCTTTGCACCTGGCAGGATCAATCTGATAGGCGAGCACACCGATTATAACGGCGGCCATGTATTTCCAGCAGCCATCTCCTACGGCACCTATGCTTTAGCGGCAAAACGTACGGATAACTTACTTAGATTTTATAGCATGAACTTCTCTGAAAGCGGTATCATAGAACGATCTTTAGATGATCTCATCTACCGGGCGGAAGATGATTGGGCGAATTATCCGAAAGGTGTACTGCTTTATCTGCAGCAGGCCGCCGGGAAAATAACTTCCGGAATGGATATCCTTTTCTATGGTGATATACCGAACGGCGCCGGTCTTTCCTCTTCCGCTTCCATCGAGCTGGTCACCGGTGTATTAGCAGATCGAATGTATGATCTTGGGATGGATAGGGTTCGGCTCGTTCACCTGGGGCAACGTGTG
The DNA here is from genome assembly GCF_002271665.1 of Terribacillus sp. 7520-G. Classification (NCBI taxonomy): domain Bacteria; kingdom Bacillati; phylum Bacillota; class Bacilli; order Caryophanales; family Bacillaceae; genus Terribacillus; species Terribacillus sp. 7520-G. The sequence goes on from NZ_NQFP01000004.1 coordinate 59,078, forward strand.
GAAAACGAATATATCGGCGTCAACAGCGGTATCATGGATCAATTTTCCGTGGGGATGAGCAAGCAAGGACACGCCATCCTGCTGGACTGCAGCACATTGCATTATGAGCATGCTCCCATCGATCTGTCCGAGCATGTCATCTTGATTGCCAATACGAATAAGCAGCGTACATTGGCCGGCTCCAAATATAATGAACGCCGTTCGGAATGTGAAGCAGCCCTGAGGGATCTGCAGCAAGAATTGCAGATTGACAGCCTTGGGGAACTCACACCGCATGCCTTCGAACAGTACTGCAGATTAATCAAGGATCCCATCCATCTCAAACGCGCACGTCATGCTGTGTACGAGAACAGCCGGACGATGGAAGCCTTGAAAAGTCTTCAAAAGCATGACTTGGCTGCATTCGGGGAATTGATGAATGATTCGCATCGATCATTGCGGGATGATTATGAAGTAACCGGAAAGGAACTCGATACTATCGTGGAGTCGGCCTGGGCGCATGAGGCAGTCCTCGGGGCGCGGATGACAGGAGCAGGATTCGGCGGATGTGCCATTGCCCTTGTGGAAAAGGATAGAGTGGATGATGTGAAGAAAAGCATCCAGGAGCATTATAAAAATGAAATCGGATATGAGGCAACCTTCTATACCGCAACCATCGGCGATGGCGCAAAGGAATTAGCATAAAGGAAGTGTTCATATGATTTATTCGGATATCGAAGCTTTATTGGAATTGACATGCAAGGAAGGTTTAATCAAAGAGCGCGACATCATCTATGTGCGCAATCAAGTGATGCATTTGCTGAAGATGACAACGTATCCGCAACATAAGATTTTGACGAGCTCCGGTTCGGTACCGGATCTGTTGGAGAGGATCATCGATTATGCAGTGAAGGAAGGGATCATCGACCATATCCTGGATGAGAAGGAGATGCTTGCAGCTTCCATCATGGATTGCTTCATGCCGCGCCCTTCCACTGTCCAAACCTTATTCGACAGCTACTATAGGCAATCACCTGAGCAGGCGACGGACTACTTCTACAGCCTGAGCAAGAACAGCAACTATATTCAATTGAATCGGATCAAAAAGAACATATCATACAAGACACATACGGAATATGGCGAGATGGACATCACCATCAACTTGTCCAAACCCGAGAAGGATCCGGAACAAATCAAGCGGGAGCGTTTATCCAAGCAGGATGCTTCCTATCCCGCATGTGTACTCTGCAAAGAAAATGAGGGCTATGCCGGCAGGATCGGCTACCCAGCTCGATCGAATCACCGCGTCATCGAGATGTCGCTGGGAGATGAAAAATGGCTGTTCCAATACTCGCCTTATGTTTATTACGATGAACACAGCATCGTTCTCTCGGAAGAACATAGGGAAATGAAAATAAATACGGATACTTTCTGCCGGCTGCTTGAATTCGTGGATAAGTTCCCCCACTACTTTATCGGATCGAATGCCGATTTACCGATTGTAGGGGGCTCCATCCTCTCCCACGATCATTATCAAGCAGGGCGTTATACCTTTGCCATGACGAATGCCAAGGAACGGTACACTTTCCCTATTCATGCACACCCTGATGTGAGAGCTGCCGTACTCAAATGGCCGATGGCAGTCATTCGGCTCCAGTCAAGCGACAAACAGAAATTGATCGACGCTGCGGACAGTATCCTGGCATTTTGGCGTGATTACGATGATGAGGATGCGCTTATTTTATCGCATACAGAGGATACGCCCCATAATACAATCACTCCGATTGCCAGGATGCGAGATCAACAATATGAGATGGATTTGGTCCTCCGCAATAACCGGACATCAGCCACTCATCCATTAGGTATTTTCCACCCGCATGCAGATGTGCATCATATCAAGAAAGAGAACATCGGACTGATCGAAGTAATGGGGCTGGCAGTGCTTCCGCCGCGCCTTAAAGCGGAGCTGGAGGCGATCGGCAAATACCTTGCGGGAGAAGCAGATGAGGTAGATCCCGCACACGAGCAATGGGCCCAAGAGCTGCGTAAGACACACGGAATTTTGCATAATAAACAATATGCGGAAGAAGTCGTCCAAAAAGAGCTCGGCAGAAAATTTGTCCGTGTATTGGAAGATGCCGGTGTCTTCAAGGATGATGCCGCCTTCCAGCGCTTTATTACAAAACTAAATCAGAAAGTGGTGCCTTCATGATAAAAAAGAATTCGCTGCAGAATGGATGGGAATTATTTTCGGTGACCAACAAAAATGGCATGAAAATGGAAGTGCTGAATTTCGGGGGCATCATCACTTCCTTGGAAGTCCCCGACAAGGATGGGAAGCTGGAAAATATCGTGCTCGGATATCGTGATCTGGGGAATTATGAAGATAATCCCAATTACTTCGGGGCTATCATCGGCCGGGTGGCAGGACGGATACAGAATTCCCGATTTGAATGGAACGGCAAGACATATCAGCTGGACGCAAACGAAGGCAAGCATCATCTTCATGGCGGGCCCAGCGGCTTTCATCAAGTCCTTTGGAAGGTGGAGCCCTTCGAAAAAAATCAAGCGAGCGGTCTGCAGCTCTCTTACACGAGTGCGGATGGTGAAGGCGGCTATCCCGGGAATTTGCAGGTGACAGTCACTTATACCCTTACAGATGATGACAGGCTGATGATCCTTTATGAAGCAACAAGTGATGAAACAACACCAGTCACGCTGACTAATCATACGTATTTCAATCTGAGCGGCAACTTGAAAAGAAACATTGCCAAGCAGCAAGTAAGGCTCGACAGCGACAAGTTTACGGAGTTGGACAGTGAACTGATCGCTACCGGCAGATGGCTTGAAACTGCTGGTACGCCTTTCGACTTACAATCTTTCAAGCCATTGGAGGATGTATTCAGCGCACCACATGAACAGATTCGCATTGCCGGGGAAGGTATCGATCATTATTTCTTATTCTCCGATGGGGAAAAGCCAAAGGCAGGTCTTTACGATCCGGAAAGCGGAAGACTTATGACCATCGACTCGAACCAGCCGGGTCTTGTTCTATATACGGGAAACGGCCTGGACGATAAGCTTGAATTAAAGGAACGCAAGTCGGAAAAGTATCTGGGGATTTGTTTTGAAACACAAGCTTTCCCTGCTGCTTTGCAGCATACCGGATTTCCAAGTATCAAATTAAAGCCCGGCGAAACATATAGGAAAGAAACCTCCTTTTCCTTTTCCGCCGATTGATCAGCTAACTGACAGCCAGTCATATGACCGGCTGTTTTTTTATGTGAATATACCCGTAACTTTATAAGCATAAAATCATTGGCCTCCATCCCATAAAAGTAAAAAAATCCTAGATAAAGTATTTCACATTAAGTACTAATCTATCAAATTATGGAAAACAAGGTTGTATCCTTTGAAATTTTAGCCAGGGAGGCTTATTGTATCGTTTAATATTACAGAAAAGTTACATTTTATAACAAATTCTGCTGCTTCCGTACATAGCAAGACGTGTTTTGAGACCAAATATAAACTCAGAATTTGTTGTCAGCCTTTCTGCTTTAGCCAATTCCCTGTGAAAAGAGGTTTTCAAAGGATGAGAAAAAGAAGAAACTATGATCACAAAAAGAATATGCAGCGAAAAAACAAGCTGCGAATGGCAAAGCGCTCCTCCGCCCTGCTTGCTGCAACGGCGATTATGGTGACCCCCTATGTCTATGATTCCGAGCAAAAGACTCTCAGTAAATATACGGCTGAAGCAGCGAATATCGCTGTACTAGGCAACCAGACACTAAGCGCAAGTTATGAAGGCGGTATTCTGACCCTCAGGATTCGCGGAAATCAGCTGGCTAATATAGGTGCATTAAGCACCTACTCTCCAAATTTCCAATTACCCGAAGAACTTGCGAGCATTCTGCAAAACCCGAATATACGAAACCAAACGACCATCAGCTATAGCATACCCTATGCCGGTATAGGAGGCATCGCCTTGAACAATACCGGATCTGTTACGGGCGATCGTATAAGTGTCAATACGACAACCAATTCCATTGGTACAAGTATTCGGCATACACTTGGGCTTTCTGTCTCCAGCCCCACTACCTTCACAGCCCGTATCAATCTAGCAAACTTAGGGATCACAAAATTACCGAATGCCCCAGATGGTACTTTGGACTTTCGGGCTGTGGCTACAGACTCCCTTATCACAACCATCGATTTGCTTAATAGCCGAGGTGCCCTTGCCTCCATTACAACAGGAATATCCGACACACAGCCGCCGGCAGCACCAGTTATCCACGCTGTCAATAGTGAAGATAGAACTGTCTCCGGAACTGCCGAAGCAAATAGCCGCATCAATATCACACTGCCAGATGGCTCCACTGTCACTGCCACAGCTGATGCCAACGGTAATTGGTCTGCCGCCATTTCCCCGCAGCGGCCCGGCGGCACCATTTCGGCTACAGCTACGGATGCTGCCGGTAACAGAAGTGCAGCTGGAACCATCACAGTTACTAACGCAGATACCGAGTCTCCTGCTGCACCGGTGATCAACCCCGTGGACAGCGATGATACAACTGTCTCCGGAACTGCCGAACCTGGATCAGCTTTTCGCCTTCCTTGAACAGGAAATAAACGGAAATTCATTCATACAAGAAGAAAGTAATTCCAATTTTTGGGATGAAATAGCGGTGAACACTTATCTTTTTAAACGAGTCTGGAACCGTCCGCTCAGTCCCTTTCAGTTAAAAGAATATAAAGGTAGAACAGTCTACCTGTTTGACACAGTGTCGGCTTTTATAGAACCAAATACAATCATCCGTTTACAGAAAAATCATCATAAAAGCAGCATACGCCCCATCCGCCATCTTGATCGTCATATCGATACACTGATTCAATGCAGCACCAATCATCTTAAGAATCGGGTACAGCCCGACGGGAAGTTTGACTATGGAATGTATGCTGTCGGCTCCAAGCCGATTACATCTTACAATCTCATTAGGCATGCCGATGCTATCCACTCCCTTGCCGAGGGATATCGGTGGAAAAGTACATTGCATCAATATGATTACCAGCTGCTGTTAAAGATGAAGGCTGCTTTGCACTATCTGTTGACATTCAAAGCAGAGAAGGATCATGAAACGGTCCTTATCGAAAAGAATCCGCAAAATCAACTGTTTTCCCTCGGTGCAACAGCTGCAGCTATTACAGCCATCGCCGACTACCAATCATTGACTGGAGATGAGCAGTATCTTGAACTCGCAGAAAGGATGGCTAATGGCCTGCTGATGTTACAAAACAAAAGCGGCAGCTTTCTGAACATCACTGCCAAGCAGCACCCAGCTGGATACGATGCCAAGGCTGCCTACGCCTTGCTGCGCCTATTCCAATTAGATCATATGCCCAAATGGCTGGATGGGAGCAAGCTTGCATTTGAGCATTTCATCAATCGCAAAGCGCAGCCAGCCCTGAATCATTGGCTCAGCTATGCTGTTTATGAAATGACCGGTATCATTCCTGATCGACGATATTTCGATATCGAGCTGGATGGCATCCAGAAACGGCTGGATGCCATGAAAGGGAAATCATTCCCATCACCAACCTACTTGCAAGACCTGATATGCGCGAGACAGCTAATCGATCGCATGCAGCAATTACATATGGATCATCTTTTACGCGGGTTTGATCTGAAGAATTTAGAGGATACAATCCACTCTCGCGCTGATCAGCATCGGGCTGGCTTCTTCTATCCCGAGATAGCCATGTATATGGAAAAACCCGGATCGGTGGTCGGCAGTTTCTTCAATCGCCAACATGGCTATCGTGTACGCATCGATGACCTGCAGCATAATATCAGTGCTTATTGCCTTTATGCTCAATACTATCTGACTGATTGGCAAGAGCAGTCGCTTATTCCCTCTTAGGAGGTGTGTTGGTTGCTGAAGTTTATCGGCTATACCTTTATATTGACCGGGGCTATTGCACTTATTTTGACTGGCTTCCAATTCTATCGGATGAACATACAGAGCGACGAACTTCTGGAAGAGGTCAAGACTATGCTCGCCGAGGCGAAAAACGATTATGGCGAGGGCGGGAACCCTGCAGAGATTACCGATTCTTCCGAGGAAGCAAATACCAATGGTGATGCAATCCACGAGGAACCAATTACGGAAGGTAAACTCATCGGCGTTCTCCGGATACCGGCAATCGATCTCGAAGTCTCTATTGCAGAGGGGACAAATCCCCAAGAACTAAAATCAGGAGTCGGTCATGAGCCAGGCTCCAGCTTACCTGGAGAAGGCAGACAAGTATTTCTGGCCGGACATAATGATTCCACCTTCCGGCGTGCAGGAGAGCTGAAAAAAGGTGATGCATTAGTCATCGAAACCAGACAGGGGACTTTCACTTATTACATGTACAAACATGATATCGTCCACGAATCCGAAACGGATGTCATCACACCCGGCGATAGTGAAACACTGGTCCTGATGACCTGTTATCCTTTCACAGGTTGGGGCTCTCCTACTGAGCGCTACCTCATTTATGCAAAGCCTAAGTAAAAGGCACAGCCCAAGCTGTGCCTTTTAAACTGGAATAAAAAGATCTGCCAATTGTAATGCTGCTGCACCTAAAGCCGTCGCATACACTCCGTGTTTACTTACCATTATCTCAGTCTGGGCCGCTTCTTCCGTCAAGGCACGACTGATGATTTCCTCCTTAAGCGGCGGGAGTAAAAAAGCCTCGCTTCCCATCACTCCTCCCCCAAGAATGATCCGGTCGGGATTCAATAGGTGTATAAGGTTGACCAGACCGATTCCGAGCATCCGGCCCGCTTGCTCCAAAACGATCCGGGCCGCTTCTTCACCTGCCTGTGCAGCCTTGTAGACCGCTTCTCCATCCGGCAGCCCTGCAATCCGTGCAATCGATGGTCCACTCGCAAGGGTCTGCAGGCAGCCGCGATTTCCGCACGCACACTTCTCTCCGTTTGGGTCGATGGACATATGTCCCAGCTCCCCAGCCAATCCGGCAGCCCCATGGAAAAGCTTCCCTTGAATGATGATTCCTGCACCGATCCCTCGTCCCACATTGACAGCAACGATGCTATCCTCCATATTGCAGCCGCCGAACCACGCTTCACCAAGTGCCATTGCCCGTGCATCATTATCCACCTTTACCGGAATACCGAATCTATCTTCGAGCTCCTGCTTGATCGGAATATGGCGCAGCCCCAGGAGAGGCGCAATTTGCGAAATGCCATTCCCTGCATCGACAACCCCATGCATCGCTACCCCGATACCGATGATTCGCTCTCTTTGCATGGCATGATCATCGAGCAATTGTTGAATAGTTTGTTCCACTTGATACAAAAAATCCTTATTCTTCCGGACATGAAGCGGATGAGATATATACCCTAATATCTCTCCAGTAAGAGTTGTCAAAATACAGTCGACTGTACCGGGGCCCGCATCGACGCCAATGACGAATAATCCGTCGGTACGGATATGAAGCATCGTAGGTTTCCGGCCGCCGCTGGAGGTTCCGAGCTTCCTTTCCTCCACCAGACCCTGCTCGATCAATTCCTTGACGATGACACTGACGGTCGGAGGTGTCAAACCGGTCTCTTTTGCGATATCAGCACGCGATATCGGTGCCGATACGCGAATTTTATTAAGGATCAATGACCTGTTCACCGTTTTCATCAATTGAAATGTACCACGCTGCATAAGAACCGCTCCACTATCAATAATTTTTTCACTATATCATGATTCAATAAAAGTCGATAACCACGGACAAGCCAGCCGGTCTCCCTATATCTCGATTTGTTTGATGACCTTTGCCGGGTTGCCGCCGACAACTGTATTTGCCGGGACATCTTTTGTGACCACTGCACCCGAGCCAATGACCGCGTTATCGCCGATCGTAACACCAGGATTGATGACTGCCCGTCCGCCAATCCAGACATTATCCCCGATCGTCACCGGTTTGCCAAATTCATACCCCGAATTACGCTCTGCCGGATGAAGCGGATGTGTCGCAGCGTAAATATGTACACCTGGAGCAAGCATGCAATTATCTCCGATACGAATTTCACATATATCCAGCATGACACAATCAAAATTTGCATAAAAGTTTTCCCCTAGATGGATATTGTAGCCATAATCACAACGGAAAGTCGGCTCGATGTAGACATTGCCTTCAGCAGAGCCTACTATTAGCTGTAATAAATCAGAGCGCTTCGCATGCTCATAGCTTGTCGTATCGTTGTACTGTCTGATCAACTCCCGAATCTCCATCCGCCTATCCGTCAATTCCTTATCTGCTGGGCGATAAAGCTCCCCTGCCACCATCTTTTCCCTTTCCGACTTCATCATCTTCCCTCCAATCCTTCCTGGGAATCTATTACATTCTGTATCTATTGTTATAAAACTCTTGATTGCTGACCATACTGATCCTATTATATCGCAAAGGAGAATCACAATGCGTACCGGCCTTAAAGTTGCACTGCCTCTATTATTCATACTCGTTGCAATTCTATTGATTGTTCCCACCCAAGCAGACGCAAGCGTTTCGAAAACAGGACAGACTACTGCAAATCTGAATATCAGGGCTGCCCCATCGACGGATGCTGCCATTCTCGGAAAATTCCAAGCGGGCACCCAGTTCGAGTACATCGACAGGGGGGATGGTTGGGGAAAGATTACCATTCAAGGCCAGACAGGATACTTGAGCTTGGATTATGTAACACCAGCAAATGAAGAAAAAGCCGCTCCATCCAAATCAGCCGGCAGTCAGCAAGTGCACAGGATCGTCATCGATCCCGGACATGGCGGCAAGGATCCCGGTGCAGCTGCCAATGATACAACGGAAAAATTGGTTTCCCTGTCCATTTCAGAGAAGCTGCAGCAAAGATTGCTCCAGCATGGATACGAAGTAAAGATGACGCGCAGCGATGATATTTTTATTCCTTTATCGGAGCGCACGACCATATCAAATAGTTGGAAGGCGGATTTATTTGTAAGCGTCCATGCCAACAGCGCAGCAACGTCTTCGGCGAAGGGCTTGGAATCTTATTACTATGGTGCAAGCAGCAGCGGGAAAGAACTGGCTTCCAGCATCCAGACTGCACTCGTATCCAATACAAATAATGAAAACAGGGGCACACACAGCGCGGATTTCTATGTGCTGCGTCACACCTCCATGCCAGCTGTCCTGGTAGAAACAGGGTTTATCTCCAACCCAGAGGATGCTGTACTGCTGAACGACTCTGACTATCAGAATAAAGTTGCCAATTCGATCGCTGAAGGAATCGAAGAATATGCAAGCTGATCAAGACTGCCTATCAGGCAGTCTTTTTTTACGAAATATTCATACTGCTCCCGTCATATAATCGTATAATTGTAATGGATAGGGGGTATCAATCGTGAAATATCTACTGGATTTCATTTTAGCAGTCCTATTAACCGGTCTTTCCTATTACGTCGGCGGCCTATTATTCCGGCATGGCCTGCCGATCTGGCAAGCATTGATCATCGGAGTCTCCGTCGTTGCCCTCGGCGCATTGACAGAGGCACTTGGTGCACCGATTTGGCTGATTGTGCTCGTTCCATTTCCAGTCGGGATGCTTCTTTTGTATTTGTTCCTGCAAGTGCCCATTCCGACATGGTTCCTCACTTATGTCACAACATTGGCGTTTTACGTCTTGTTGCACATACCAATGAGTTATTTCTTCCAGTTTCATAGTTTGATTCCAGCCTGGAAGCTATCCTGAAAAACCAAAGGAGCTTGCTGGAAGCAACCTCCTTTGTCTGCACCCTGAGGGCCGCATCCATTATTTTAAAGTCAGAAGATAATACTTTGATGCATTTTCGAAGTCTTGGTTTTCCTTATAATACTTCGCAAGCTGCTCTGAAAAATAACGTACATTGGAATCATCCTCAATGGATTGAAAGTATTTGATTCCTTCCTGCCAGACTCCTTCAAAGCTGTATCTATCGATATATTGCTTATGCAGCATCGCAAACATCCACTTATAGGTATCCTCATCACGCTCTTTACTTCGTGCAAAGCCTTCCGCAAAATATTCCATCGCCTGTTCCCTGTTCCCTAACAGGAAGTGGCATTCCGTAACATGATACAGGCTTTTCAAATAATATTCCGGATGTTTATACTGCATGGAGCGGTCGAAATGCCCCAGCGCTTTTTCAAGCCGATTTTGCTTAAAATACAGCACACCAAGATTATGATGGATATACAAAGGAAGCCGCAACTCAGAATCCGGGGCACCGTGTTCCAGGGCAGAAAGGAATAATTCCTCCGCTTTGCGAAAATCTGTCATTTCCAAATAATTCAGCCCTTGGAGCTGGCGGCACTTTGCAAGCTGCAATTCCTGATTATGGCGCATAGCTGCTTCGATTGCTTTATCCGCATTCAAGACGGAAAAAACAGTCATTCCCATATAATAATACGTATTGGCCAGTTTATAATAGAAGTCGGACACTTCCCGCTGATCGATTTGTACCGTCAAAAACGGTTCTGCACGTTCATATTCGACGATCGCTTCCTGAAGATCGCCCTGCCTGTACAGGAGCAGCCCCTTAAAGAAATGGTAATAGTATAGATTTCCGTCGGTGAGCACAAATGCTTCCGCCGCCCCTTCAAGCAGCTTCTCGCCCTTATCCAGATCACCCTTCAGCATCTCCAAACGTGCATCATACAGCATACTTCTTGCCAGCAGCTTTTCATCCCGGATAAAAGCTTCCAATTCAGCTATTTCATTGCGGATTTTTCCAGCAGCACGTATTTGCTCCGCTTTGATGTTATCGTATAACTTCTCCAGCTGCTCGGTAAACATGACTGTGTCCTTCTGATCTGTCTGGTACATCGGCTCACCCTCTTTCTCTTCTTATGAGAATCATCGGTTAATTTTACAGCATTGTTTAGAAGGATAAAAAGAAAAATAGATCCACCAGTGGTGAATCGTACTCATTTCAGCTTCTTCCCATATATACGGTATGCTTTGTCATTTGGATAAAAAGAATCTCCCAGCAATACCCATCCGTTTCGTTCATAAAAGCGAATGGCTCCGCCATTATTTTCACGGGCAGTCAAGACCGCTGTTTGGTTTGGGACGCCATCCAGCAGCCGATCTAGCAGAGCCGCACCGATCCCCACTCCGCGCATGGAGGGTGAGATGACTAACTCCACGATTTCAAAGCAATCATCCAGCCATTTCAACTTGTTGATATCTTGCAGTGCCGGCCGCAGCAGATCATGATAATATTGTCCCGGTCGTGAAATATAACCATATACCAGACCAACCAATTGACCTTTTTCGTCCAGCTGTACAAGACCCTGATAGCCAGGATATGTACTATGACGAACGAATCTGGGAGCAATATCGCCATCACTTACTTGCCAAGCTTCTTGATAAAAGATTGCCGCTGCTTCAATCAGCGCCGCATCCCCTGCCAATTCCCGGATCTTCATCCTGCTCACTCTCCCGTCTGCTGTTTCTATCCATTATAAAGGAAACCGCATCAGTGTACAGCCTGGTCTTGCAATGGCTGCGAGCGCAAACTATAGGAGAAGACCTTCTTTTTGGTATGTTTGAAAACGTCTACCCGATCTGGGTATGGATAGATGAGATATTTTTCGTTTTTCACGTCAATCTCAAAAGGTATCCCCTCAGCTGCTGGCGGATAGTAATATTTTTCGAGGAAGTTCGCTTGATTGAATTCGTCCACAATATCCCTCTGCTTTTCCTCAGACAATACTTTTCCATTCTGCTTCACTGTGACATCATAAGATAATGTCGGATGAAGCTGAAATCTTTTCCCAATTTTTTCAACAACTGCGCTTGGTGCAGATGCAGCTATGATTTTAATCAGGCTGGCAACTATCAATAAGACTATGAATACCCATGACAAATCTTTTCGCCTCGATTCGAATTAAATCGTGCTAATGATACCACATATCCCCGGCTTCTTCTTCCTTATTTTTGACAATAACATGACAGATACGCCTTCGGTCCTATTCCCTGACATGTTCATTAAACCTACACTGGAAAAAGGAGGTGATATTCCATGAAAACACCTAAAATCTTAACAATACTGTCCTTATTTTTATTGATCATCATGTTTTTCGGCAGTTTGCTGTTCACTCTCACATTGCCGCAAAATCAATCCATGATACAGGCTGTGACTGCATTTCTTGAAGATGACCCCAAATATCAAAAAACACTTGCTGACGGCGAAACTCCTTCCTCATCCCTGGAAGAAATGGCTGCCGGAACGATGTCCTCCCTGCAAGTACTCTTTGTCATTCCCACTGCATATATCGGGATCATCGCCATCATCGTTTTCATCAGCCTGCTGATCATTCCGAAAAGACCAGGAAGTGCAGCACTGACATTATACAGCGCAGCGATTCTATCGCTTGCAACCATTATTGTCCCAGTGCTCCTATTCATTGCAGGCAGCATGATGAGAAAACGCGCTGCATAAAGAAATACCCTCCTAAATCAGGAGGGTATTTC
>NZ_NQFP01000005.1:0-18847 GCF_002271665.1 Terribacillus sp. 7520-G
GGAAGTACCCGATTATTTAATTGGTTGCTGTTTCAATTACGGATTGAGGTCCAGTATCAAGTACAGTATAGTAAAACGTATAGCATTTGATAGTAGAATAGGTGGAAATCCAATGAATACAAGCCAAGATTTCATGAATGAGTGGCTGGCACTTGATAATTTACAAATGAAGCTGAAGAAGGAATTGGAAAATGTTCTGCAAAAAGAGTGCAGTCTATCGATAAAAGAGTTTTACGTGCTGTACCATCTCTCTAAGGCTCCGCAGAAAAAACTCCGTCTGCAGCAGCTTCAGGAATTGATCGGGCTGAGCCAAAGTGCCCTTTCCCGCTTGGTGGGGAAGATGGAAGCAGCCAGCTGCGGAGCTTTGCAGAAACATGTCTGTACGGATGATCGCAGAGGGACTTATACACAAATGACAGAATCAGGGGAGAAGAAACTGCAGCGAGGCCTTAGTGTATTCTATGAAGTAATAAGGGACAATCTGGCTCAATTTGATGCGGAAGGTATATGGAAGCAATTATTGCAGAAACTATAATATGACGTATTTTAAAAGTACCTGATAAGGTACTTTTTGTTTGTGCGCATCATTTGACAGTACAGCACCAAACACGATAAATTAAATGCATGCGTGATGCATATAAATGAATCCTAAGGAGTCTTCAAAATGAAACATTTATTCAGTACATACAAAATAAAGAATCTGGAACTGAAAAACAGAGTCGTCATGCCGCCAATGTGTCAGTATTCCGTCGATAAGAAAGATGGAATTGCCAATGAATGGCATTATCAGCATTATGTCAGCCGGGCAGTGGGCGGAACAGGCTTCATCATTGTGGAGATGACTGATGTAGAACCTGATGGACGAATCACGGACTATGATTTGGGATTATGGTCAGATGAACAGGTGCCAGCTCTTGCAAGGATTGTGGATGCAGTGCACAGCCATGGAGCGAAGATCGGCATCCAAATCGCGCATGCTGGGCGTAAAGCAGAAGATGCACCTGAACCGGTCGCGCCATCTGCGATTCCATTTGATGAAAATTCCAAAACACCAAGAGCACTTACTACCGAAGAAGTAAAAGGAATGGTCGAGAAATTCCGTCTGGCAGTAAGACGTGCCGTGCAGGCCGGCTTCGATGCCATCGAAATTCACGGTGCCCACGGTTATCTCATCCATCAATTCCATTCCCCGCTTACCAATAAACGGGATGATGAGTATGGTCAGGATCTGACGAAATTCGGACGGGAAGTCATCCAAGCAGCTAAAGCGGAAATGCCAGGCGATATGCCGCTGATTGTACGTATTTCAGCACAGGAATATGTAGAAGGAGGCTATGGCATCAAAGAAAGCATCGAGTTTGCGAAAGCATACCAAGAAGCGGGAGCAGACATGTTTGACATCTCTTCCGGCGGCGAAGGTCAGATTGCGGCGCAAGGAAGACCTGGAACACATGCAGCTTACCAAGTGCCGCTAGCACGTCAAATCAAAGAGGCACTGCAAGTTCCGGTTATTGCTGTCGGAAGACTGGATGATCCAATCCTGGCCAACGCAGTCATTGGAAATGAAGAAGCAGATCTTGTACAAGTCGGCAGAGGTATGCTCAGAAATCCTTACTGGACATTGGAAGCTGCCAAGCAGCTCAGGAAAGAGACGAATGTACCGAAGCAGTATGAAGCAGGATTTTAATTAATTCAATAATGATACAAGCCCACCTGCTGCAGGATCAGGTGGGCTTTTTGTGTACACTTTCTAGAAAGAAGGCAATTATATGTATTGATTGTCCAGTGGCATATTTCTTCTCCTTTGTGGATTGTGAAGGGATAACCATATTTCGGATTCTTTTATCATCCATGGCCCCATTTTTTCTAGGTATGAACATAATTGATCCGTATCCGCAACAGGATTGATTGCATAATGGAGTGCTTGTCTCATGTTTTGTTCTTGGTCAGGAAAATGCTTGGCAAACGCTTCATATGCAGGATACAAATCCCGTGTATATCGTCTTTCTTTTTCCAATATCAGGGCAAGCCCGGCTCTGATGATGATCTTCATGATCCAAACACAACAATCCAAGATATCTTCTTCATCTTCATTTCCTTGCAGGTCTTTTTTTGCTGTTTCCATGCAATGCTGTAAATGAAAAATATGATCATTGGCGAGCGTCCTATCAGCTTTATAAGAAGGCAGGTGACGTCCTGCATCATTTCCATATACACATATACTATGTGTTTTGATCATAAATGGAATGATGGAAAAAATCCTCGTATCATTAAATTCCTCGATGTGACAGAAGCTCAATTCCACTCCGTTTACACAGCTGAAGGCTTTGTTTAGCTGTTCTTCAGCTTTGCTGACCCACTTTAACTCCAGCTCATTTATTTCAATATTCGTGATGCAGATTGTATCTAAATCAGAAACACCGCATATTCCCAATCCGCGCGGAATGGATCCCCTGATATATACACTATGAAGGCTCGAGCCCAACTGGTCCTTATAAACTTGAACCACTTTCTTTATCAAATCAAAATATACTGGATCGACTTTTTTCTTTTTTTGCTTCATTTATTATGAAACCTTTATCGTCATTTGCGCAAAAATGCCCGATTTTTTTTATTTGTACCAAATAAACCTCTCCTTCGTTTTCGATTTAACGACTTAGCAATGGTTGCTGATAAGGACTCTTCTAAAGTATGAGAAACTGATTGATGGATCCTTCTTTGAAATACGTGCAGGCTGAAATATGTAATCCAAAATAAAAACACTATGATAGACTAATAGTGATTTGGTAATGAATGGATCTGCAGAAAGGGTGGTTCTCTTGAATATACTATGGGACTTTGATGGAACATTATTTGATACATATCCAGCTTATACCAATGCACTATCTTCCGTGATAGGAGAAGCAATCGATAAGGAGGATATCTATTATAATTTAAAAATATCTTATTCTCATGCAATAGAACACTATGACGTCCCGCAAGAGAAAGAGGCAGAAATAAAAACGCTCATAAAGAATTTAGTGCCGCGAGATTTAAAGCCGTTTGATCATGTCGAAGAAATACTTCAGTATGCCAATAAGAATGTCATCATGACCCATAAACATAGGGAAGGAGTCTTGGCTATCTTGCAATATTATGGCTGGGAGAAGTACTTTGCTGACATGGTAACAATCGATGATGGCTTCCCTCGTAAACCTGATTGTGCAGCTTATAAGTACCTGCATGAAAAACATGGTATCGATTTAGTCATCGGGGACAGGGAATTGGATTTGCAGCCTGCCAAGGATCTTGGTATCGCAGCATGCATGTATCAGGGTAAAAGCAGTATAGCTGATTATCACTTAAATGATTACGCGGATTTCTTTAAACTTGATTTGCCGGTTGCCGATTAATGAAAACCTTTGATTTGCCACTTCCTCACAAGAAAATCCCTCCTGTATAATTCACGTGATGGGAATTTTCGGTAATATTATGAGTGTATCATGAATCCAGTGGTTTTAAGTGAGGTCCAGGATCAAAAAGGAGGAAGAAGTCCAGTGTTTGTCATCAATGTGGAAGGAGCCATCCCCCGCGATGGTAAGTGGCTGCTGATCAAAAGAGGTGAAAAAGAGGAGCATGCGGCGGGATGTTTATCCATGGTTGGCGGTAAATGTGAATTGGAAGGTGCATCTGCTGATATCCTGGAAAAGACACTGAAGCGTGAGATCTTCGAAGAGATAGGGATTGATGTGGAAGGGATGACTGTGAACAGCACTTCCTTTGTTACCGGCAAAGGGACGCATGTGATCGATATAGTATTTTTATGCCGGCATAAATCCGGTGTACCTTATGCCAAGAGCAGGGAGGAAGTGGAGGAAGTAATGTGGATGACGACAGAGGATATACTGGTACATAAAGATGCACCTTCCTATTTAAGGGAGAATATTACATTGGCTGTGGATAAGCTCAACTCAAAAGAAAAGCTGTCATAACAGACAGCTTTTCTTACTCCTTCAAAGGGATAGCTTCTCGCATGTTGTAGTCATGCTTTACATAAGCAATGCCGTCCATGATCCTTCTGGCGGTGCGGATTACTTTTATTTCTGATAAGCTGGAGTATGCTGTCTCGGTCACACCTGATGGATGGGCAATTCTCAAACTGCCGGCTGTGTTTCTTGCCAGCTTTTGTGGCAGCGTACCCGTAATGGCACATGCAGCAGTCGTGCAAATGGCACCGGTTATGGCGAGTGCTTCATGAGGCTTTTGCATGGATAGCATACGCACATGGATATCCATATCCTGAGCGGAATGGGTGTTGTCGTTCATATCTATAAATGCTTTTGGTTTTCCTATCAATGCTAGTTTCGGAACTGCAGGGGAGAGCTTGGTAGCTTGATCCCTGCTTGCAAAACCGCACAGTTCAGCAGCGGCAGCGCGTATTTCCTCGCACTGCTGAAGTTTTGCTTCCGTAAAAGCATCAGGCAGGATGGTTCCTTCTATATCCAGAGAAGCAGCTTCAATAAAAACCAGGGGATTTGCAGCATCAACGATGGAACAGTCGATGCTGCCGAAGCTTGTTTCCAGTGAATCGGTAATATTCCCGGTAGGGAGTAATTCACCTGTGACGGATCCTTCTGCATCACAAAATGTCAAGGTTATCCCGGAACCATGACCCGGCACTCCGGGGATGGAGGTCGTACCCGACGTTTGTACGTTGCCATCCTTTACTGCTACTTCGGCAATGATCAGCTTTTTGGTATTCGTGTTCCAGATCCTCACCGTTGTGATGGGCTCTGTGACAGGGACGAGCCCTTCCTGAATTGCAAAAGGGCCCACCGCAGACGAAATATTGCCGCAGTTCCCGTTCATATCGACTGTTTCAGCTGTAATGCTTACTTGAGCAAAGGTATAGTGGACATCAAAGTCTTCTTCCGGTTCTGCTTTCCGTATGATGGCAGCTTTGCTTGTCAGTGAATTGGCTCCTCCCAATCCATCAATTTGCCGTTTATCCGGACTTCCCATCAAATCGAGAAGGAACGGCGTCCAATTCTCTTTTTCGGCAGGCATGTCTCTTTCATGAAGAAAAACACCTTTGCTTGTACCTCCGCGCATGTAGACAACAGGAACCTTTTCCATCTGCTCACGTCCTTTTTTGAAGGAATTAGTTTATACTGTCAGCATAGTCCCGGGTATTGATAAAATAAAATACAATTATTTTTCCTTTAGTTAAGATTTTTTTTATAACTGTGAGTAAGTACCTAGGAGGGTGCGTAATGGATGAGAAAGATTGGCTTTTATTGAAGTTATTAGGGGAAGAAAAGAGTGTCACAAAAGCTGCAGAGAGGTTGTTCACGTCTCAGCCCTCTTTGACGTACAGAATCCAAAAGATTGAAGAGAGCTTTCATGTTAAGCTGTTCACCAAACGGAACAGGGGAATCACATTGACGGCTGAAGGGGAATACCTTGCGGATTATGCGGTTGAGATGCTGCGAAAGCTGCAAGAAACGAAGGATGCAATAGCCAACCTGGGTAAAGAAGTGCAAGGTACGCTTCGTTTAGCGGTTTCCAGTAACTTCGCCCAATATAAGCTGCCTGGATTGCTGGCAAAATTCTCTTCCATCTATCCGAATGTCCAGTACAATGTACAAACTGGCTGGAGTACAAGGGTGATGAGATTATTGGATGGGGGAGATGTGCATTTGGGCATCCTGCGAGGAAATCATCGCTGGCAAGGGGTCAAAGAAATTCTGACAAGAGAACAACTATATATTATCTCCAAACAAAAAATCAGTATCGGTCAGCTGCCTTTGCTGCCTTTCATTAAATACAATACAGACACATCGCTCAAAACGATCATCGATGGATGGATCCATGAGCATTTGCAGCATGCACCGCTTACAGCAATGGAAGTGGATCGTCAGGAAACCTGTAAGGAAATGGTCAAACATGGGCTGGGATATTCCATTGTTCCGGAGATATGTCTTCGTGAATCCGACCAGCTGCATCGTATTGGATTGATGAATGATAAGAAGGAGCCATTGCTTCGTGATACATGGCTGATGTATGATCCAAAGTCGCTGGATCTCCAAGTCGTCAAAGCATTTATAGGGTTCCTTAAAACGGAACAGCATGTCACAATATAAAATTTATTTATGAGTATCGAAAAAATAGTTATATTTAACTTATCTCCTGCTATGTAATATGCTAAGTCAAATGCTTCTTCAAGCAAACTAATGAAAGCGTATTCAAGAGAGAGGGGAATGAGCATGCTGACTATACTTGGGTTTTCCATGATGATTGTATTCACTGTATTGATTATGTCTAAAAAGCTTTCTCCCATTGTTGCCTTGACGATCACACCGATATTCTTCGCTTTGATAGGCGGTTTTGGAGGAAGTGTCGGTGATATGATTTTGGACGGACTGCAAACGGTAGCCAGTTCGGCGGCTTTGCTGCTGTTTGCAATCCTGTTTTTCGGCATCCTGATTGATACCGGGCTATTTGATCCATTGATAAAGAAAATCCTTGCGCTGGTAAAGGGGGATCCGGTCAAAATTGCGATTGGTTCGGCTGTTCTGGCAATGCTGATTGCATTGGATGGAGATGGAACGACCACTTATATGATCACGGTATCTGCAATGCTGCCCCTTTACAAACGGATTGGTATGAATCCATTGATAATGGCGACAGTTGCGATGCTGGCATTGAGTATCATCAGTGGTATGACACCTTGGGGAGGCCCGGCAACCAGGGCGATTGCCGTATTGGGGTTGGATCCGTCCGAATTCTTCATCCCGCTTCTTCCGACGATGATCGGGGGTATCATTTTTGTCATCTTTACAGCCTTCATGCTGGGTCTCAGGGAACGCAAACGCATCGGAGTATCGAAGGTTGAGTCGAATTCCTATGATCCGGAACCGTATATGGCAGCGGCCTTGGAAGGGGATTTACTTAAACGGCCAAAGCTGCGCTGGATTAATCTGTTTCTTGTCATAGCCATACTGGTGCTGCTTGTTATGGGAATCATGCATCCGGCAGTTTTATTCCTTATCGGATTTGTTTTGGCGCTGACCATCAATTACCCGAACCTGCAGGTGCAGAAGGAACGCATCGCCGAGCATGCAAGCAATGCGATCACGGTTGTCTTGCTTGTGTTCGCAGCAGGTGTTTTTGCCGGTATATTGTCTGGAACGGAAATGGTCAATGCCATAGCCGGCTCGATTGTTGCATTCATTCCGCCTTCCATGGGAGAGCTTTTCCCGTTGGTTGTCGCCATCACCAGTCTTCCATTGACTTTTGTCCTTTCCAATGATGCCTATTACTTCGGGATGGTACCGATTTTCGCCGAAGCTGCATCGGCTTATGGGGTTGATCCAATCGAAATCGCCAGGGCATCTATCCTGGGGCAGCCGGTGCACCTCATGAGTCCGCTTGTAGCTTCCACTATACTTCTTGTGAGTATGCTGAAGGTCGACCTTGGGGCATTTCAGCGCTATGCAGTCAAATGGGCTGTGTTGACCTCGATATTCATTATTCTTGTGGCTATGGTGACAGGGGCGATTTCATTCAGATAGATAGCTGATCATGTGAATGTCCATTCGGATAAAAATCCAGCATGGATGCGGGGCATAACCCGGCAAACAAGACACAATGACGGAATAAAAAAGCACCAGCCGCATCTTGGCTGGTGCTTCATTTTTATGCATGCACTTGTGATCTTTCCGCAGGGGCGTATGCATCCAGATAGCTGCTGCTCCAGTCATCGATGTGCAGCTTCAGGATTTGGTCGATGGCAAGCAGATTCTCTTTGCTTAGCGTCCAGTCTGTCACTCCCGTCACTTCATCGAGCTGTTCCGGTGAGTAAGCACCCCAGATGGCAGCATCGACGCCGTCCTGCTCCAGTACCCAGCGTATTGCGAGCTGTGCCATCGTCTTCTCGCGATTGGCAGCAAAGGTCTTCAATTGCTCGACTGCATCCAGGATAGCCTCGAACCTTCCGCTTTCGAATAAAGGATGGGAAGAGCGGAAATCTCCTTCAGGGAATGTCGTCGATTTGGTCAAGCCATCTGCCAGCAAACCATGTGCCATCGGTCCCCAAGCCAATCCGCCGATTTGATGTCGCTGCGCATAATCGAACCATCCCCATAGTCCGCGCTGCAGCATGTTGAACTGATTCTGGGTGACATGAAGCGGTGCTTCCTTTTGAAAAGCTTCCATCTCCTGCGGTGTGAAATTACTGACTCCGATGGCGCGGATTTTTCCTTTGCGGAATAAGTCGTTCATGACGCCGGCAATCTCTTCCATCGGGATTTCGTGATCAGGCCAGTGTACCTGATAAAGATCGAGATAATCCGTACCCAGGCGCTTCAATGTCAAATCAAGTTCCTTTTCTACATTTTCAGGTCGCATATCCCGGAACAGTTGTGTATCATCGGTCCAATTGACGCCAGGTTTTCCAGCCAAAATGAGCTCATCACGCGGAATGCTGGATTCCTGCAAAGCCCTGCCGATGAATTCTTCCGATTTTCCCAGTCCGTAATCTGGTGCGGTGTCAATCAGGTTGATGCCTTGGTCAATGGCTGCATGGACAGTCTGTTTCGCACTGTCTTCATCTGGTTCACGCTGCCACAAATAACCGCCCATGGCCCATGTCCCCAAAGCAATTTGCGTTACTTCCAAGTCACTTGCACCAAGCTTGACTTTTTTCAACGTGTTTCATCCTTTCTCAGGTGCTTTTGGACGTTGTGTTCCCGTCTTCAGGAAAACAAAACACATGAGCTAAGCATCGTTTGTTGCCTCGAGCGGATTCCGAAATGGATGGTGCTCATGAATGCGGGGGAATCGCCCTTTAATTCTCCTTTCTCACGGACTATTCTGAAGCAGCCTCATGATGCCTCGGCTTATCCAAAGGAGCAAGCGGAGTGGCAGGAAAAGCAGTTCCGGCACCCAAAGCAGAAGCTCGACAACATCCCATTTATAATTTGGATTGTCTTCCTTTTTTCGTTTTCTCCTTCGTTCGCGCAGCGTCAATTGTCATTCTCCTTCCAGCTGAATTTAGTTGTCCTCATCATAACACAGCGGCGAACAAATTTTGTTATTTAAAGACGGGTGATTTCGGTCGCCTTGACAGATGAGGGCATCTGGAACACTATTGAAGAAAGCGCTTTCTAAAAGTCAGGCAATGATCTGGTAAAGGGGTGTCATGCTTGGATACAAAAGGACTGTGCAGGACGTTGATCGTTGATGATGAAATTCTTATTCGGCAAGGTATAAAACATTATCTGGATTGGGAGAAAGAAGGGTTCACGATTGTCGGCGAAGCTTCCAATGGTAGAGAAGCATTGGAACTGATTGAGAAGCTGGACCCGCATATCGTTGTCACAGATGTCGTCATGCCGATCATGGATGGAGAGGCTCTGATAAGGATCGTGAAAGAAAAATACCCGCATATCGGTCTGATCGTACTGAGCAGTTTCAGTGAATTCGATTATGTAAGAGGTGCTTTTCAAAATGGAGTCATCGATTATATCCTGAAACCGAAGCTGAATGCAGAGGTCCTGCTGCAAGCGCTGCGTCTTGCTGCAGGACAGTTGGAAGATTTTCATCTTAGTAGCACAGGCGAACATGATAAAACATGGAAGGAAAAGCTGCTGCGCCTTTTTGAAGGGGTGGATACGTCTTTTCATGAAGAAATAGCAGCCTATTTCCCATCTAAGCATTTCCAAGTAGTAAGCATCAGGCAGGAGGCAAGCCAGGATGCAGGATCCATTCGCAATACGGCAATGAAGAACGGGAGCTTTTTCCCTATCATATCAGGTGCGGATAACGAAATTTCCCTATGGAACGGCGAGGAAATACTTGATGAAAATGCGTTCCCGGATGTCCCGGCTTCAGCATGCATCTGTGTTACGAGGCCTTTCGATGATATTTTGGAGCTGAAAGAAAAACAAAAGGAACTCGAGCAGTTGGAGAGCTATCGTTTTTATTTTCCGGATAAGGGTTATCTTTCGGAAGCGAGCCTTCCCCTGGATACTGCTGAAGAGTGTGAATTCGAAATGGATGGGTTTATCGAAGCGTGCAAGCGGGATGACTTTCAGGAGGCGTTTCGTCATGTACAGGAGCATATGGAGCGGTCGGCTAAAAATTATAAACAGGATATAGCCGAGTACAAAGCTTTTCTCAATAACGTCATGTTCAATCTGATTGTGCTGCTTGGCAATGGGAAGTATCAGACGGAGCTGCTGGAGAAGAGGAAGTATGATTACTTCCAGCGTGTTGTCCAAGCGGAAGATATATACAAAGCCAATAAAACGATTGCATCTTTTTTAAAGGAAGTGGAATGCCTTGTAAAAAGCGAAGGCGGCCAGGGACATATGCGAAAGCTGACCGCGTACATCAAGGAGCATTACCATGAAGCGTTATCGTTATCGGATATTGCGAATCATTTCCATTTCAGCCCTTCTTATCTATCCAATTACTTTTCCGCACATAGCAGGGAGGGATTCAGCGGGTATCTCAATCGCGTCAGGATCGAGGCGGCCATCAACTTGCTAAGACAAAACGATATCCCTATTTCAAAAATCAGCGAACAAGTAGGGTTCTCTGATCACAGCTATTTTTGTCGAGTCTTCAAGAAGCAAACAGGCTATTCTCCTTCGCAATATCGACGGAAACGGATGATGAGCTGAGGAGGGGAGGACTGATGCATGTGATCAAAGACCGTCTCCATCCGAATGGTTTGTTCATGAAGATGTTCCTTGTGACAGTTGGACTCATCATTTTGGTGGCTATTGCAGTTACGTTTGCGACGATCAGGATGGCCGAGCAGTTTTTCGTCGAAAAGTTCAGCATCACAAATTCACAAATCATCAATCAGATTCAGTATGATTTTGAAGAATTGAATTACAGTATTGTGATGGCAGCCTCCAATGTGGATCAAAGCAGTACGATAGAGGCATTTTTATCCGGGGAAGAACCGGATAATGCACGTATGCAAAGTCTTTTCCATGTCATGCAGCAGATTGATCATATCAGGGAGCGTCTTGGCAACCAGAATGTCGAGATTGCCATCGCTGATCGGGAGAGGATCACCTATACGACGAATTTCACGTATTGGCCGGCTTCCCCCGGCGTAATCCGGGGACACGAAATCACAGAAACGATCACAGAGCAGCCGAATAAGCTGCTTTATTTTCAAGATTCACAGGAAGCAAATGATAATTATGTAATCGCGGCGAAGGCTCTGCGCGATAGGGAAACGGAGCAAGCCCTGGGAGCTGTGTATTTTCCTATCAAAGAAGGGCAGCTGCGTTCCTTCTATACCGACTATGTAAAACCAGGGAATGATTTTTATGTGGTGGACAGAAATGGCAAAGTGGTTTCCAGCAGTCTGGCAAGCGCGATTGGACAATCGCTGCCGGAGCTCAGTCAGCAAGCAGAGCGTATGGAAGCTGCCGGAGTCAGGTACCGGGAAGTCGAATTCCAGGATACCAATCAGATCATGCTGGCAGAATACCTGCCTTATTTCGATATGTACCTTGTCAATATGGTGGACAAACAAACCGCTGTCGGAAACCTGATCGATACGAAACAGATAGTGTTATTACTTGCAGGAGTTGTTGTTCTTGCCCTGATCATTGTTTTCCTTGTAACGAAGCGTTTGACCAACTCGCTTTCCAAGCTTGTCAAGGATATTGAAGCAGTCCCGAAAAAAGGTCTGCAGCGTCGGCTTGTATATGAAGGAACATATGAAACGAAGCAGATTGGATCGGCTTTCAACAGTATGATGGATGAACTGCAAGTATATGTGGAAAGACTCATCGAAGCACAAAAGCAGCAGCGTCATGCTGAATTGGCTGCTTTACAGCAGCAGATAAATCCGCATTTTCTTTATAATACGATGGCTTCCATAAAGTTCTTGGTCCAGATGGGGGAACGGGAAGAAGCAGAAAAGACGATTGACGCGTTCATCACCCTGCTTCAGAATACTGTCGGCAATGTGGATGAGTCGGTCACAGTCGAGCTGGAAGTTGAAAACCTGAAAAACTATGTGTTGATCAATCAGAAGCGATATGGGGATAGAATACAGGTTCAATTCATGATTGCACCGGATTGCATGGAATATCGCATTCCTAAGCTGATTCTGCAGCCCTTTATCGAAAATTCATTTTTCCATGCTTTCAATAAGACTGCCGAAGGAACCATCTCGGTCCTCATTTGGCGTGAGGCAGATGATCTTATTTGCGAAATTGCTGATGATGGAGACGGGATGGCCGCCAATATAGAAAGCCTTCCTCATACGAATCGTAATCGGCAGCTGTTTTCGGGTATCGGTGTGAAAAATGTCCATGAACGCATGCAGCTGCTGTATGGACCGGACTATGGCGTATCCATTGCAAGCAAAGAGGGGCTGGGTACGAGAGTCAAACTGAGACTGCCAGCTTCAAAGGAAGAGGGGAAGAACATCATCTAGCATCATATCAGGCTCTTTATCTATATGCAGAGGGAAGAAGGGTACGATAAATAATGCAAATAACGAAAAATAATCCTAATACCAAACTGTAAGCGCTGTCAAAATGGTGATTTAATCCAAGGATCGCTTAATAATCTCCTAACAGGGTCCGAGAAGTGCATGCTACGATGGAATCAAGGAGATAGCGCTTACAAAAAAGGGGAGGTAAACGGATGAAGAGATTATTTGCACTTTTATTTGTTGGTTTGCTCGTTCTGTCTGCATGTTCTTCGGGTTCCAGCTCGGAGGCAGACGCTGATACGAACGATATCAAAGTCTGGGCATGGGATCCGAATTTCAACATAAAAGCAATGGAGCTGGCGAAAACAGCTTATCAACAAGAAAACACCGAGCTGAATATCGAAATCATCGAAAATGCCCAGGATGATATTATCCAAAAGCTGAACACAAGCCTCAGCTCTGGAACGACAAAAGGACTTCCTAATATCGTGCTGATTGAAGATTATCGTGCACAAAGCTTCCTGCAGTCCTATCCAGATATGTTTTATGCAGTCGACGATAGCATTTCCACCGATGATTTCGCGAAGTATAAAATTCCGACAACCAGCTTCGAAGGCAAGCAGTATGGTGTACCGTTCGATTCCGGTGTGGCTGGGCTGTATGTTCGGACGGACTACTTGGAAGAAGCAGGCTACAGTATAGAAGATCTGCAAAACACAGATTGGGAGAAAGTGATCGAAATTGGAAAAGCCGTCAAGGATGCAACAGGAAAGCAAATGCTTACACAGGATCCGAAAGATCTTGGTTTGCTGCGCATGATGATTCAGTCAAGTGGGGCTTGGTATTTGGAGGAGGACGGTGTAACGCCTGACATTGCGGATAATGAAGCGCTGAAAGAGGCTTTCCGTCTGTACAAGGAAATGATCGATGCAGACTTGGTGAAGCCGCATTCCGACTGGAGCCAGTTCATCGCAGCAATCAATAATGGCGATATTGCCATGGTGCCAAGCGGCAACTGGATCACTCCTTCCATCAAAGCAGAAGCATCACAATCAGGGAAGTGGGCTGTCGCACCGTTTCCAAAGCTTCCTGGCATCGAGTCCGTCAATGCTTCCAATCTTGGGGGCAGCTCATGGTATGTACTGAACGTTCCCGGAAAGGAAAAAGCCGCTGAATTCTTGGGCAAGACATTCGGAGCGAATGTTGATTATTACCAGCGGTTTGTTGAAGAGGTCGGCGGTCTTGGAACGTACCAGCCTGCAGCAGACGGGGAAGCATACCAGGCAGAAGATGAATTCTTCGGCGGCCAGAAGATACTATCCGATTTCGCCGCTTGGACAGAAGAGATTCCGCAAGTCAATTATGGGCTGCACACGTATGTGATCGAAGATATCCTGGCGAATGAAATCCAGAAATATCTGGATGGCGAGGATCTGGACACAGTCTTGGAAAATGCTCAGTCGCTGGCAGAGCAGCAAGCGAAGTAAATCTATGGCCCTGGGACGCCGAGGACGCATTGGCTCCCGGGGCCTCTTTCGAAAGGAGTCCGCCTTCATGAATATTCCTGAAAAACTCGGGCCGGAAAAACTTGCCCAAAGACCAGCACCGCGTAAAGCCAGTTCCCTTAGGCTGAAAAATACAATGGTCGGCTGGTCATTTGTCACATTGGCTTCCCTGCTGATCGGAATCTTTTATTTCTTCCCGATGGTACAGGCGCTGCTATTATCGTTTCAATCTGGCAGCGGCGTGAATCTGACGTTTGTCGGCTTCGAGAATTATATCCGTCTATTCCAGGATCCGGTTTTTCTGACAACGGTGAAAAATACAGTGATCTACTTGATCATCCAAGTACCTGTCATGATTTTGCTGGCTTTATTCCTGTCAGTTGTGCTGAATGACAAGACGCTGAAATGGAAGGGCTTTTTCCGGACTGCCATTTTCCTGCCCTGCGTCACGTCGCTTGTTGCCTATTCGGTGGTATTCAAATACTTGTTCGCGCCTGATGGAATCGTAAATATGACATTGATGAAAATCAATCTCGTTTCCGAGCCGATACAGTGGCTGACAGATCCTTTCTGGGCAAAAATCACCATCATCCTGGCCATCACGTGGAGATGGACTGGTTATAATATGATCTTTTATCTTTCTGCCCTGCAGAATGTGGACCGCTCCATCTATGAAGCTGCCAAAATCGATGGTGCTTCCGCCATCCAGCAATTTTTCAAAATCACGATTCCGATGCTGAAGCCGATCATACTTTTCACATCGATCACTTCGACAATAGGCACACTCCAATTGTTCGATGAAGTCATGAACATCACGGCTGGAGGCCCCGGTAATGCGACCATGACCATTTCACAATATATCTATAATCTGTCCTTCAAGTACACACCTGATTTTGGCTATGCAGCGACTGTTTCCTATGCGATCGTGATCCTGATCGTCATATTCTCGATCATCCAATTCAAAGCGGCAGGTGATAAAAAATGAACCTTTCCAATAAAGTGATTGGTTATCTGTTTCTCAGCATCTGCGCGATCATCTCCATTTTCCCCTTTTACTGGATGATCGTCAGCATGACGAACACGTCTGCAGACGTTACAAGGGGGAAATTGCTTCCTGGCGGGCATTTTGTCGAGAATTTCAAAAACCTATTAGGGTCGGTCGATTTGGTGCCCGCATTGATGAACTCGGCGATCATCGCTGTTGCTACGACCGTCCTCAGCTTGCTTATCGCTTCCCTGGCAGGCTATGGATTTGAAATTTACCGCAGCAAAGCGAAGGATGTCGTCTTCAATATTTTGCTTTTATCCATGATGATCCCATTTGCTGCTCTGATGGTGCCGCTGTTTCGCATGTTCGGCTCCATCACGCCGGTTTTGCCGTTTATCGGAATCGATACATTGACAGCGGTCGTGCTGCCGACAATCACGACAGCCTTCCTGATTTTCTTCTTCCGTCAGAGCACGAAAATGTTCCCAAAAGAGATTTTGGAGGCTGGCCGGATAGATGGATTGAAGGAAATCGGTATCTTTTTCCGAATTTATGTACCGACAATGAAAACAACATACGCTGCAGCGGCCATCATCACTTTCATGGCTAGCTGGAATAATTATCTCTGGCCGCTCGTTGTCCTGCAATCTCCTGATAAACAGACGATTCCATTGCTCATTTCGAATCTTGGTTCCAGCTATTCGCCGGATTACGGCATGATCATGATGGCAATCGTCATCGCAACATTGCCGACAGCGATCATTTTCTTCTTCATGCAGAAGCATTTCGTCGCAGGAATGATGGGTTCAGTGAAATAACAGCTATATAGGGAGGAAGAGGGTATGACAATCAATACGGGTATCACCCCAAGTTTGGATTGGCTTAACGATCCTAGTGTGTTCGCCGTGAATCGCGTTCTGGCACATTCGGACCATGTTTACTACGAAACGCTGGAGCAGGCGGAAGCAAAAGGAAGCATGCCATGGCGTCAAAGCCTGAATGGGAAATGGAAGTTTCATTATGCCAAGAATCCCAACGCCAGGCCGGCTGATTTTTTCAAAGCAGATTTCGATTGCAGCTATTGGGATTCCATCTCGGTTCCAGCTCATATCCAGCTGGAAGGGTATGGGACACCGCAGTACGTGAACACGATGTACCCTTGGGATGGTGTGCACGATATCCGGCCGCCGCAGATTCCTGAGGAAGATAATCCTGTCGGCAGCTATGTTCGGCATTTCACCGTTCCCAGACAGATGGAAAATATGCCCTTGTATATATCGTTTCAAGGCGTGGAGTCTGCTTTCTATGTATGGCTGAATGGCAGGTTTGTCGGCTATAGCGAGGATTCTTTCACACCGGCCGACTTTGAACTGACGGATTACCTTCAGCCTGGGGAAAACAAACTGGCTGTCGAGGTGTACCAGCGCAGCACGGGCGCTTGGCTGGAGGATCAAGATTTCTGGCGCTTTTCCGGTATCTTCCGCGATGTGTATCTGTACACGACGCCCCAGCTGCATGTGTTTGATTTATCCGTTCAAGCGAGGTTGGATGATACGTACAGCAAAGGTTCTTTGAAGGCTGCAATGCTCTTCCAAGAGACAATCCCGGCAAGGGCAAGGATCATAGGCAGTTTATATGACAAAAAGGGCAGCTTGATGCAGGAAGCAGAAGGGCTATTCCAGGAGCAGACGGCTGTCGTGACGTTCAAAGTCGATCGGCCGCAGCTATGGAGTGCAGAGGATCCCTATCTGTACACACTATATTTGAAAATCTTCAATGAGGACGATCAGCTTGTCGAGGTCGTCCCGCAGTCCGTCGGCTTCCGGCGCTTCGAGCTGATTGATAAAGTGATGTGCCTGAATGGCAAAAGAATCGTTTTCAAAGGTGTCAATCGCCATGAATTCAATGCACGTACTGGGCGCGCCGTCACCGAGGAGGATATGCTGTGGGATATCAAGACGCTGAAGCAGCATAATATCAATGCTGTCCGTACTTCCCATTACCCGAATCAGACTCGTTGGTATGAACTATGTGATGAATATGGATTGTATGTCATTGATGAGATGAATCTTGAAACACATGGCAGCTGGCAAAAGCTCGGTCAGGTGGATCCATCCTGGAATATACCGGGCAATCTGCCCCAGTGGCAGGATATCGTGATGGATCGCGCCATTTCGATGCTGGAACGGGATAAAAACCACCCATCCATCTTGATATGGTCCTGCGGGAACGAATCATATGCAGGAGAGGTGATCGTCAATGTGGCGAATTATTTCCGGGAAAAGGATCCCAGCAGGCTCGTCCATTATGAGGGGGTGTTCCATGCACGCGAATACGAGGAAGCGAGTGACATGGAAAGCCGGATGTACGCAAAAGCAGCGGATATTATCGAGTATTTGGAAAAGGACCCGCAAAAGCCGTTCATTAATTGTGAATATACACATGCGATGAACAACTCACTGGGCGGAATGTACAAATATACGGAGCTGGAAAATCAATATCCGATGTACCAGGGCGGGTTCATTTGGGATTATATCGACCAAGCGCTCTGGAAGAAGAATCGGTATGGGCAGGAGTATCTTGCATTCGGCGGCGATTTCCATGACAGACCGACAGACTATATTTTCTGTACCGATGGCATCGTGTTTGCCGACCGCAGGCTCTCCCCAAAAATGCAGGAAGTCAAATATCTGTATCAGAACATCAAGCTGGATGTGAAGGATAAAAGCATCGTGCTGCGCAACGAAAATCTCTTTGCTGATACAGCTGCGTATGATCTGGTCTGGGCGGTCAAAAGAGATGGTGTGGCTTGTCATGAAGATAAAATCGATCAGTCGGTAAGTGCTGGGGGGCAAGCGGAATTCCCCCTCGATATTCCTGCTGATGTGATAGCAGAGCCGGGAACCTATACGATTGATGCCAGCATGAGATTACGTGAGAGCACGAGGTGGGCAGAAGCTGGATTCGAAGTCGCATTCGGACAATATGTATGGGAAAAGAAACCACCTGTCATTGCGAAAGCAGCAGGTCAGCTCCGGGTTGTCGAAGGGGATGTGAATATCGGGGTGCATGGATATGGCTTCAGTGTCCAGTTCTCGAGAGCGGCAGGGAGCATGACATCACTTTGTTATGATGAGGAGGAACTGATCGAGACACCCCCTTATCCGACATTTTGGCGAGCCAGTACGGATAATGATGACGGATATCAGCATAGCTATACTGCAGGGGTATGGCTCGCGGCAAGTGTGGCGAGAAGATGTACCGATATAGCGGTGGATGTTTTAGAGGAGCAAGTCGATGTGACATTCACCTATGCTTTTTCGATAGCGGAAAAACTGCAGGTTCAAACCATATATTCGATTTTCCCTGATGGAGCCATCCGAGTGAAAGCGAACTGTCAAGGAGCAGAAGGATTACCTGATTTGCCAACTTTTTCCCTCTCATTCCGCACCTCTGCAGATTATCGTAATCTGGAATGGTTTGCGAAGGGGCCTGAAGAAAATTATGCAGACAGGAATCACGGAGCAAGACTTATCCGATTCAAGAATACGGTCGATACGAACGGTACGGCATATGTACGGCCGCAGGAATCCGGTACCAGGACTGGAGTGCGGTGGCTGAAAGTCACGGATGCAAAAGGAAGAGGGGCAGTGCTGCGCGCTTATGATCTGCCGCTCACATGTAATGCTTCCCCGTATACTGCCTTGGAGATTGAACAAGCAAATCATCCCTATGAGCTGCCGCCGATTCATTACACTGTATTGACTGTATCCGGCAAGCAGATGGGCGTGGGGGGAGATGATAGCTGGGGAGCGCCGGTACACCCGGAACATAGGCTGTCTTCTGATGATGATCACAGTTTTGTCTTTACGATTAATAGAGTATAAAGAAAGAGGCTGGGAC
>NZ_NQFP01000006.1:0-17992 GCF_002271665.1 Terribacillus sp. 7520-G
GATTCGGTTTTAAGCACTGGAAAATTAGTTATGTCCCAGCCTCTTTCTGATCAAGCGAAGCTAGCTTCTTCGTATTGCAGCAAGGTTTTTGTCATGACAGGTGCTTGATCCTTTTTCTCTTTGCGCATGGCACGATGCTCTGCCACATGGGATTCACGGGAAATCCAAGCCACGAAATCCGCCTTCTTATCCCATTTCGTCACAATGGCATAGGCAACTGTATCACTTTTTTTCGTATCTTTGTTCCAGCACTCGGCAGAATGCAAGCCGGCTACATCAGTCAGCTCCTCCATCGTATGCTTCACTTTATTTATGATTTTATCTTTAGCGTCGATTGCACCTTCAAAAATAACTTGATTGACAAACATAGGATTGCCTCCTCATCAAACTTGTTCCTCTTTAACGCTACCAGAATTTCGAGGGACAGTCAATGAGAATGATTATCAATGTAGAGGGCTTAAAGGAGATCAGACTTCAAGACGACAAAAAGCTGCCGAGGATCGCTCGACAGCTTTCATTTGATCAATATACTTTGTCCCCGTTGAAGATGCTGTTTTTAACGACAACATAATCAACATTGCGGATTGCATCCAATTTTGTACCGCCAGCATAGGAAATGGAGGACTGAAGATCCTGTTCCATTTCAGTCAATGTATCCTGCAGGGATCCCTTATGCTCGACGAACATTTTCTTACCTTCGACATTGCGTTTTTCGCCTTTTTGGAACTCTGATGCAGAACCGAAATACTCTTTGTACAGTTTGCCATCTTTTTCGACTGTTTCACCAGGAGATTCTTCATGGCCGGCAAACAAGGAGCCGATCATGACCATCGATGCGCCAAAGCGGATCGATTTGGCGATGTCGCCATGTGTGCGGATACCGCCGTCAGCGATGATCGGTTTGCTTGCTGCTTTGGCGCACCAGCGCAATGCTGCCAGCTGCCAGCCTCCGGTCCCGAAGCCGGTTTTGATTTTCGTGATACATACCTTACCAGGTCCGATTCCTACTTTCGTGGCATCGGCGCCGGCATTCTCAAGCTCCCGTACAGCTTCCGGTGTCCCGACATTCCCAGCAATGACAAAGCTGTCTGGCAGGTGTTTCTTGATATGCTGGATCATACGGATCACAGAATTGGAATGACCATGTGCAATATCGATCGTGATGAATTCAGGCACCAATGATTTGCTTGCCAGAGACTCGATGAAATCATATTCTTCTTCTTTCACGCCGACACTGATGGATGCAATCAGATTCTGTTCCTGCATGGTCCGGATGAACGCTTCCCGTGTTTCGGGTTCAAAGCGATGCATGACATAAAAATAATTATTTTTTGCCAAGTAAACGGCAATTTTTTCATCAATGATCGTCTGCATATTCGCCGGTACGACCGGCAGACGGAATGTATGGTTTCCAAGTGTGACAGTCGTGTCGCATTCTGAACGGCTGTTCACTACGCATTTTGCGGGAATTAGTTGAATATCTTCGTAATCAAATACATTTTCCATGATTATACCCCTCTAAAGACGAATTATTTTTAATGTTATCTTTCATTTCGTTCGCCCTTTGGTACTATACAATAATTCTGAAAACAAAGCAAAGGTTTTTAACCAAAAAAATAAAAAATGAAGCAGATGGGGTAGAATAATAGGAGAGGTGACGATAAATTGAAACTTCGTATGAAAATGATATATCGGACATCAAAGGGTGCGGAAGCAGAATTCATATCGGATTATATGCCGCCCGGAATCGTGCTCTTGCTTATGGAAGATATGCAGCAAAACGGCAGGATACCTGAAATGGAAGTAATGGATCAATATGAGACAGAATGGACAATGAAAGAATTGAGGAAGTACATGAAGGAATTAGAGACAGAGCCGCATCATGTCCGGATTCATGCAGATGGAGGATTTGATAAAGGAACTGGCAGAGCAGGGCTGGGGTGTGTTATCAACTACGAACAAAATCAGAATGAATTCCGGATCCGCCGCAATCAAGTGATGGAGCAGCTGAATTCCAACAATGAAGCAGAATATGCAGCATTGCATTTTGCCATGCGTATATTGGATGAAATGGGAGTGGAAAATCAGGAAATCGAGGTATATATGGATTCCCTCACTGTCGTCAATCAGATGGCCGGGGAGTGGCCCATTTATGAAAAAGATTTGAAATATTGGGCGGATAAGATAGATGATATCGTGAAAGATTTCGGGAATGCTGTGCGATATGTCCATGTAGACAGAAAGAAAAACAAAGAAGCCGATCAGCTCGCAAGCCAGGCTTTGCAGGATATTGAAATCGACAGCACTAAACAAAAATGACCGCCCAAGGCAAAGGCCGGGGCGGTCATTTTCATTTGGAAGTCTGTTGATTGATAGCTTCAATCAAACTGGTCTTGGTTGTACCAGTTGCTGCTTCCACTAGTGTCTGGAAACGTTCTGTCAGCAATTCTTTGTTTTTATACTCCTGCGGATGGTTCTGATTGTAGTAGAAACGGAAGACAGCTTCCTCAGGGAAATGCTGTTTACCGGTCTTGATCATGAATCCGACAGGGAGCTTATCATAAGCATATGCTGCTTTAGTTTCGGCTGGCTTATCAGCTGCTACTGTTTGATTTTCAGTTGCCAGCTGCTGCATTGCCTGCTTGATGAATTTCTTGCGTGCACGTTTCTTCTTGGAACGCATATTCATCTCAGCAAGAATTTTATCCAGACTTTCGGTTTTCGTAAGTTCTGTCACGACTAAAAACTCCTCTATTATTGTCTGCAACCTCTATCATATGATATTTTCGGAGATTTTAGAAGGCTAGCGTTAGAATTGCTAACTTTCTGACAAGTCATCAATAATAGTATGTGTCCGAATAGGTTGGATCTGTATCCGGAATCAAGGCGACACCGATGATCATGGCAATCATGAAGATGATGAAATAAAGGACGATGATTGCGGCCATGACAATGAATGTGGCAATGGCATAATTTCTCCTCGGATTTGTCCGGTCAACTGCCCAAATGATCAGCATGATGATATTGACAATCGGAATCCCTGTCAGTACCAATGTCCATACCCATTGCATGATTCTCATTTGGCTGTTAGTTTGATTTTCTCTTTGCTGAGGTTCCATGTATAATCGCTCCTGACTTAGAAAAATAATGACAGAAATAACTATAATGGATAGTTTCTGTTAATTCAACCAGTGTCAGGAACGCATCAAACATTGATATAGAGCCGTTTTAGGGACTTTTATCCTGATTTGCCGCTCGTTCGAGCATCTGCTTCATTTCCAGCATTTCCAGGCGCATCAGCGGATCAAACTGCCCTTCCGCCAGGGTTTTATCAATATATTTGATTGCATTGTCCAATTGGTGATCCATTTTATCCGCCCTCCTCTCCTGTAGGATTTCTCTACTACTCGGGTTTGTGACCACTTCCAGTATGATGGCGCATAATTGCATCCTTTATACTAGGTAAAATGCAGCTTGTTTACCGGGAATATTATGTTTCTATGGCTTGTCCGCGAACTCCTCTTTGTTTATGCTTGGTTTATCAGAATCATGGAGGTGATCGGATGTTATATGATGTCATCATTCTGGGTGCAGGAACCATGGGGCTGAGTGCAGGTTATCAGCTGGCCAAAAAAGGACAGAAGGTGCTGATGGTGGATAGCTATCATCCCCCCCATGTCCACGGCAGCCACCATGGCGAAACCAGGATCATTCGTTATGCATATGGAGAAGGGGAAGCATATGTACCATTTGCGCTCCGTTCCAAAGAATTGTGGAAGGATTTGGAGGGGAAAATTGGGCGAACAATCCTGGTGGAGACAGGAGTACTGAACTGCGGGCCTGAGTCGAGCCCTTTCATCCAAAATGTCCTGAAGAGCGGAGATAAGTATGCCTTGCAAGTGGAAAAGCATACTTCTGCACAGCTGCAAAAGCGCTGGCCGGGATTGACCATCCCAAATGATTACATAGGAGCCTATGAGAAGGATGGAGGTTATCTGCGGACCGATACGATCCTGAATGGCTATGCTGAGCTTGCTGTATCTTACGGGGCAGTATTAGCGGGCGGGCAGCGAGTACGGGAAGTAAAAATCAATAAAGGCACTGTCGCACTGACAACGGCTGATACTACATACAAGGCAAAGAAGCTGATCGTGACCGCAGGAGCGTGGGGAGGAGAAGTGCTATCGCAGCTTGGACTGCAGCTGCCGATTACAGTCATCCGAAAAACGTTTGCTTGGCTGCATGCAGATGCTATTTTCCAGGAAAGCAAGTTTCCTTGTTTCAGCTTCGATACAGAAATGGGGACGTATTACGGATTTCCGGATATCGATGGAACTGGACTCAAAATCGGCCGGCATGATACCGGCATGCCGATACACCCGGATAAAAAGGGATCACCTTTCCAAGATGCAGATACAGAAGAGCTGCTAGCCTTCCTATCCCGTTTCATGGCCAGGGGCACATTCCGTCTGCGAGAAGGGAAAACATGCATGTACAGCATGACACCTGATGAAGATTTCATCATCGATCATCATCCGGAACATCAAGAAGTCATGTTCGCCCTCGGTTTTTCAGGTCATGGATTCAAGTTCGCGAGTGCCGCAGGCGAAGCACTGAGTGAGATGGCAATGGAGAAAGAGCTGACAGTGGATATGGAGCCTTTCCGCCTGGATAGGTTCTGATAGGATCCCTAGTAGGTACTGATGAGAAAGCTGGGCAGTGAAAGCAGTCATCTTTGGATATGCAGAAGAAATCACATAGCAGAATGTATATATGCAGCCGTTTTGTTAAAGAATGGACATAAATCAAGGCGGGCTGCTGATTTGACATGTTATAATAAAGAAATATAACGTTTTATGATGAAGGAATAGATTATTTGTAAGGAGATGCTGTATCATGCCAGCAGGCGTGCGTTTGATTCTGATCATGGCGGTTGCCTTGCTTACTGTCGGGCTCTTGATCTTTGGGGCTGTAAAGAGTAAGCAGATGAGAGTGCCTTTCACCATCTTGGCAATACTTTTGGCATTCATTTATATCGTGTCATTCGTCGTATTATTTATTTTATGAAAAGCATGCACAAAATTGTGCATGCTTTTTTGTTTTTCTACAGAAAAGCGTACTATTTTTTGATATAGATACCTTAATTGAAATATTTTTGTAATGTTTTGTCACACTTTCGTATAGTATACTGTTTCCGGAGATTACTTTATTTTCTATTTCATCACAGATTAATCATACCAGGGCTATGGATAAACAATCATAATGGATTCACAGGGGGAACAGAAGTGAGAAAAAAATGGCTGCATATCGGTTTGGCTGCAGTGATCGGATCTGCTGCACTAGCCTTGCCGGTATCAGGAAATGTTGCATATGCCTATGAGGATTTGGATGAACAGCGAGATGAAGTCGAACGGAAAAAATCGGAGAACGAAAAGGAACGATCTAAAAAAGCAGAGCAGCAGGATGATTTACAGGCGGCTGCAGAAAAACTTCGGTCCGATCTGGAGAAAATCGATGGGGAAATCAGTGAAACGAACACGAAATTGGCCGATACGGAATCAGAGATATCCGGATTGGAGAAGGATATCGAAACGCTGAAAATGGAGATTGCCGACTTGGAGGTCCGTATCGAAGAACGGCATGCTTTGCTGAAGGAGCGGATGCATTCCTTGCAGAAAAACGGCGGCCAAATCAGTTATTTGGATGTCATCATGGAATCCAAGAGTTTTTCGGATTTCCTGAATAGAGTAGATGCTGTCAGTACCATCATGGGAGCGGACCAGGAATTGATGGAGGCGCAGCAGAAGGATTTGAACGATATAGAATCCAAGAAATCAGAACGCCAATCGAAGCTTGAACGAGTGGAGGAGCAGGCAGTTATTCTGGAGGAGACCAAGCAGTCCTTGACGGCCCAACAGGAAGAGAAGGACAAGCTTATTGCGGATGTCATGAAGGAATATGATGTGACTTCCGAGGAGCTTCTCAGTCTGAGCGAGGAGGCTGACTTGCTTGCAGCCCAGGAAGAAGCAATCGCTGCTGAAGCTGCTTATCGCGACAAACAAAAGGCGGAGGAAGAAGCGCGCCGGGAAGCTGAACGCCAGCGTGCCGAGCAAGCGAAGCAGGAAGAAGCTGCCAGGATGGCGGCGGAGGAGGAAGCAGCGAAAGCCGCACAGGAAAAAGCAGCAGCTTCTGCCAGTGAAGAGGCAGCGAAAGAAGAGCCGAAGCAGGAAACCGCCGAGAAGCAGGTAGCTGACACGCAGCAAGTGTCCAAGCCAGCTTCGGCTCCGGCGGAATCGCAGGCGGATGTCACTCCACAGCAGGAGAAGCAGCCATCTCAGGCTCCTGCGGGCAATGGTACTTTCATCACCCCGGCGCCGGGCAGCATCACGTCTGGTTTTGGTCCGAGATGGGGTACATTCCATTATGGAATCGATATTGCGAAAAGAGGATCCAATGTGCCGATTTGGGCTGCAGCTTCCGGAACGGTGTCACGGGCCTATTATTCTTCCAGTTATGGTAATGTAATCTTTGTAACACATTCCATTGATGGAAAAACATATACAACCGTATATGCGCATTTGACAGCTATGCATGTAAGTTCGGGTCAGCGTGTATCCCAAGGTCAGCAGATCGGAACGATGGGTAACACAGGTATGTCTCAGGGGCAGCATCTTCATTTTGAATTGCATACTGGTCCTTGGAATGGAAGCAAATCGAACGCAGTGAATCCAATTCCATATTTGAATTAAAAGCAGCGAGAAATTCAACACCCCGAGGGTGTTGGATTTTTTTGTTAAGTGGTGTAAAGTTATAGGAATATATGGAAAAGGGGGTTCCTGAATGCAGCAAGCGGCATTGAAAGAGCTGACACGTATCCTTGCAAATGTGGAAGAGGTGAAAGCTGTATTTGTGAAAGGATCATTCGGGCGGGGCGAAGAGGACCCGTACTCAGATATCGATTTATATTGTCTGGTGGACGAAAAGGATGTACATCGATTTCTCCCGAAGAGATTGCATCTGCTGTCACAGTATAAGGAGGTTCTGTATAGCGAGGAGTTATTCATCATCGCGCCGCAGCTGATCATCGTGTACGATAACCTGCTGCATGTGGACCTGTTCACGGTCACCGAAGAATCGTTTAATTCGGGTTCTTTACGATCCGGATAGCTTGCTGGAACCTTACAGACCAGAACAAAAACTTACCATGACAGATCGGGAATACGGCGATCAAGTAATAGACCTGACATGGTTTTTATTCCAGTATCGCAAGGCGGCGCTTCGCGGCAATGGTGTATGGGCAGCTGCAATGCTGCATCAGGTAACGGAACCGCTGGCAAGAATGCTGCTGCATCATCATTACCCGGATCGAGCACAGCTTGGATTGAAGAGGGCGGAACAACTTCTGCCGCCACCGGTATTTCACGTGTTTTCCGACATTTTGGAAAATATGACGCCAGCAGATCATTCCCAGGCAGCAGCAGCTATCCTCCTGCTGCTTGAAAGAGAACGTTATTTCTTGGAGGAGCATGTAAAGGGAAAAGAGAGGGAGAAGATTTACAGGCTGTTTCAAAAGCTGATGACAGAGGGACTTAACACGTAAAAGAAGCCATATCCATCAAGGATATGGCTTCTGATCTATACAAGCTTGGACTGACCATCGGATTTCACTTTTCGTCTGTGCATTAAGCTTCTTCATCAGATATGTCGCTTCCTTTTCGTTGCGGAACAGCATATCTGAAGTAGAATTGGAATGTTTTAGGTAGGTTTTGGTTCCGTTTGCTTCTCGGACAATTTTATAGAGCATCGAACACACTCCTGACCTATTAAAATTGTATTTCTGATTCTATTTTCGCATAAGTTATGGCGGATGTATACAGAATATATAGAATATACTATTAAGTTTTTGTGGAATTTTAGTATAATCTGCATTTTTAACAAAGATGTATTGGTTGTATTGGGTATAAAGTCATCTTCATTCCTGGACATTTCTTCATTTGAAGGAATGTTTTTTTGCTATTCTGCAATTATATGATAATTGTAAATTATTTACACGAAGAATTATTAATTTGTGGAAGAATAGGAATCTGGCAGCTATTGCATTTTATTCCGTAATAATCTAACTTTTTACAACAATTAAACATATCTTCACATTTCTTTAAACACCAGCTTCACAAATAGCTTGTAAAGTTAACAATATACGAACAAATGAAAGGAGTAATGCTGTGAGGGTTCATCAATTTTCGTCAATGACAGCATGGTTTGAGCATCAGGAATTGGCAGTGCATATCGCAGCGGGGAACTGCATAGCTGCTGTCGCTCAAAGCAAAGGGGGTATCACATGAAGATCATGGTTACCAATGAAGATGGTATTTTCTCTCCGGGTGTCGAGGCAATGATCGAGACATTGCAGCATTTCGGAGAAGTCTATGTTGTATGCCCGGATCAGGAATTCGGTACAGTCAATCACAGCATCACGGCCCGACAGCCTGTCCGAGTCAAGGAAATGTTCCATTTTCCGGGAGTGGCAGGCGCTTGGAGCTTGAATGGGAGCCCGGCTGATTGCGTCAAGCTTGGGATGGAGGTGCTGCTGCCGGAGAAACCGGATTTCCTTTTCTCGGGAATAAACGCTGGTCCGAATCTGGGGCGGGATATTTATCACTCCGGTACAATGGCTGCTGCAGTGGAAGCATCCCTATATAATATTCCGGCTGCTTCCGTCAGCCTCAATAGCGGCTCTTTGAAACATGTGAACTATTCCAAAGTCAAGACGCTATTTTATCAGGTTGCTGAGGTGATGCTTCAGCATCGGGCGAAATCGGTCGGCTTTTTGAATGTCAATCTGCCGAATATCGACAAGCGCCAATTCAAAGGAATTCAAGTGATTCCGATGGACATGAGTGTTTCGAGGTATCGTTTCGTCGGTCTGCATGATCCGCATGGGGAAGTATATTATTGGCTGAAGGATCAGCTGCAAGAGCTAGCGACCTTCCATCCGACAAGCGATTATCTTTTATTGAAAGAAGGATACATAACTGTTTCACCGATTGAATTGCGAACGCATTATAAGCGGAAACAGGAGCAAGTGGAACGCTGGTTCAAGTCCATGGAGACGAATACATCGGAATAAAGGAGAGATTGGGATGAAAAGAAAATGGATGGCTGGTTTTATGGGAACTGTATTGCTTGCACTGACAGCATGCGGCCAAGAGGACGCTGGAAGCTCTGCAGGGGCTTCGGATGGAGAAATCGCCGGCACACTCAGTTTCTACACATCCCAGCCTGATGCGGATGCACAGAAATTGGTGGAGGGCTTTGAAAAACGCTATCCGGAAGTGGAAGTGGAAACGTATCGTTCCGGCACGGAAGAAGTGATTTCCAAGCTGAATGCCGAGAAGATGGCAGGGGATGTACAGGCGGATGTCCTGCTCGTGGCAGATAGTGTGACCTTTGAAGATTTGAAGGAGCAAGATATGCTGCAGGCATATGAGTCGGGGGAATTGGCTGGAGTACCGGATGAATTCGAGGATAAAGATCACTATTATACAGGTACGAAAATCATGGCGACGGGTATTGTCGCCAATACAGAGTCCGGTGATGTCCCCACTGGCTGGGGTGCGTTGACAGAAGCTGATGCAAAAGGGGAAATCGTCATGCCCAGTCCGCTTTATTCCGGTGCTGCGGCTTACAATCTGGGTGTTTTGACAAGACAGGATGACTTCGGCTGGGGATTCTACGAGCAATTGAAGGAACAAGGAACAGCAGTTGTAAAAGGGAATGGGGATGTGTTGAAATCGGTTGCTTCCGGTGAGAAACGATATGGCGTCGTCGTCGACTATCTCGCTGCCAGGGCCAAAGCCGACGGATCTCCAGTCGAGCTCGTTTACCCGGAAGAAGGTGTTCCTGTCATCACCGAACCGATCGGGATTACCAAGGATACGGATAATGCTGCAGCGGCCAAGGCATTTGTTGATTATGTCTTATCCGAGGAAGGCCAGGAACTGGCGGCAGAATTGGGATATACCCCGATCAGGGAAGGGATCGATGCCCCTGAGGGATTGAAGACTTACGACGAGATGACAGTATTGCAGGCGGATACGGAAGCATTGTATACGTCCCGCAATAAAGACAAGCAGCAGTTCGAGGATCTTTTCGGCAAATAAGCAAAAGGAGGGCCACCCATGCAACTGACGATGAAATCAAGGCAGCTGGAAGGAGGCGGTCATACCGCTTTCCGCGGGTTCCCTGCTCTGATCGGGATGCTGATTCTCTTCTTCTTTTTCCTGCTGCCGATCATACGGCTCGCCTTGATGAGTTTCACCTCGGCAGAAAGTCTTTCGGTCAGTGCTTATTCTGAAGTGCTCCAGGAGTCCGTTACATGGAAAACGCTTTGGAATACAATTTATATCGTCGCTGGCAGCACTGCTATATCGATGTTTCTTGGGATCGCGATGGCTGCAGTGATGGCATATACGGATGTGCAGGGCAAGTCGCTGATGCAGCTGTTCATCTATTTGCCCTTCATCATCCCATCTTATATCACGACGCTGGCTTGGGTGCAGTTTTTCGGCAGTTCAGGCCCGCTTGGGGGTCTGCCGGATTGGCTGATACCTGATTTATACAGTCCCGGGGGCATTATATTCGTACTTGGGATTTCGCATTATCCGCTTGTTTATTTGATGACAGTGCAAGTGTTTCGCAGAATCCCCCGTGAGGCAGAGCTTGCAGCTTTTGTTTCGGGAGCTTCACGCTTGACCTGCTGGAGGAAAGTGATCCTGCCGATGGCTCTGCCGGGGATATGCAGCGGGGGATTGCTTGCGTGCCTTTCCAATCTGGATAACTTCGGGGTGCCTGCCATCCTCGGTATCCCGGCTAATATACGTGTACTCAGTACTTATATTTATGAGCAGGTCATCGGATATGGACCGAGTGCCTTCAGTCGGGCTGCAGTACTTTCCGTGCTGCTTGGTATCGTTGCGATAGCCGCCACTTTGATCCAAGTGTGGTTCCTGCGGAGGAGCAAAGTCACGGAAACGACTGTGCCAGACTATGAGCCCCGCACCCAGCTTAAGCCATTCGGGCGGAAACTGATGCAAACGGTGCTGTGGATCTTTCTTTTGGGCACCAGCCTGGTGCCTTTTTTGGCAATGGCTGCGGTCAGTCTGGTTCAGGCATACGGTGTTGATTTGACCTGGCAGAATCTTTCCCTGGGAAATTACCGCTATATCCTTTTCGAAGATGAAAAAGTGCTCCGCTCCTTAAGCAACAGCTTGCTTCTTGGATTCATAACGGCTGTCATCTGCTTGCTTTTCGGAACATTGTTCGCTTATTACCGTTCTCATAAGCAGGGCAGATTGCCGAAAGTGATGGAAGCAATCATTACGATGCCTTATGCGCTTCCTGGTACCGTATTGGCGCTATGCATCATTTTGATGTGGATGCAGCCCTTGCCAGGATGGTATCCAGGTGTATATGGAACACCTGCCATCCTATTGATTGCCTATATCACTCGCTTCTTTGTCCTGCAATTCCGCGGCAGCTATACAGCCTTCAGCCAGCTGGATGCACGGATGGAGGAAGCAGCCAGGACAAACGGCGCGGACTTTTTTGCGAGATGGAGGCAAATTGTCCTGCCTTTGATCCTGCCGGGTGTCCTTAGCGGTGCCTTACTCGTTTTCCTTACATCACTGACGGAGCTCACCGTTTCCAGCATGCTTTGGTCCAGCGGTGCCGAAACAGTGGGTGTGATCATCTTCAGTTTCGAGCAAGCAGGTTACAGTACTTATTCGACGGCATTTTCATCATTGATCGTGTTGGCGATCCTGATTGGCGGCATCGCTTATCTCGTTATGCAGCGTAAATGGAAGCAAAGGGGGAGATCAATGTGATCAAATTGCAGGGATTAGAAAAGCACTATGGCAAAACCGCTGCTTTAAGCCAGATCGATTTGACGATCCAAGATGGAGAATTCCTTGCGATACTTGGTCCTTCTGGCTGCGGCAAGACGACTTTGCTTCGATTGCTTGCCGGCTTTATGCAGCCCACGGCAGGAACGATTCGATTCGACGAAACAGAAGTAGCCAACTCCAAGTACTATAGCAAGCCTGAAAACAGAAATATAGGCATGGTCTTCCAATCCTTTGCGCTTTGGCCGCATATGACAGTCGAAGAGCATATCCGATTCGCATTGAAAAATCATCGATTTTCCAAGAAACGCACAGCCAAGGAGCAAGCTGACAGGGTGACGGAGGTTTTGCGGCTTGTCGGGATGGAGTCATTCAGGAAGAGATACCCGGCAGCTTTGTCGGGAGGCCAGCAGCAGCGCGTTGCCCTGGCACGGGCGATTGCGCCGGAACCAGACATTCTGCTCATGGATGAACCGCTCAGTGCCTTGGATGCAGAATTACGTATCAGCATGCGCAAGGAAATCAA
Source organism: Terribacillus sp. 7520-G (assembly GCF_002271665.1). Taxonomy (NCBI): domain Bacteria; kingdom Bacillati; phylum Bacillota; class Bacilli; order Caryophanales; family Bacillaceae; genus Terribacillus; species Terribacillus sp. 7520-G. The sequence goes on from NZ_NQFP01000006.1 coordinate 12,430, forward strand.
GCAGATACATAAAAAGCTTGGTGCCACCATCATTTATGTCACCCACGATCAAGGAGAAGCGCTGGCGATGGCTGATCGGGTGCTTGTCATGCAGCGTGGACGGATCGAGCAGGCAGCTGCGCCGGAAGAGATATATCAGCATCCGGAAACACCGTTTGTGGCTACATTTGTCGGCAAGGCAAATTTAGTGGAGGGAACATGGGAAGGCAATCACTTCATTCCTCAAGGCAGTACCTATCGCTGGCAGGATAATGGTGTTTCGGAACAATTGAAACAGCAGCAGCTTTACCCAGTCAGACCTGAAGAATGGCAGCTGCTGCCGGCTGAGGCAGAAGGATTGAAGGGGGAAATAATGATCAGTCAGTTCCAAGGAACCGAAAGACATTACGTGATCCGTGTAAACGGCAGGGAATATCAAGCATCGCTTCCTATATCCGTTCCGGAATGGAATGAGGGAGATACGCTGACTTTACAGGTCAAAGGAATGGTGCCGGCAGATTCCCGCGAAAAAATACTCCTGCGTTGACAAAAATGGACTCCCGGATCGAGGGAGTCCATTTTCTTTGAAGGAAAATAAAAATGGAGACAGAAATAATGAGATAGAGGTGATGCCGTTGAAACGGGATATGTCCATTATCAGGAGTCTCCTGCTGGATATCGAGGCGGAATACACAGAAGGAGGTTTTGCACTGGAAGTGACGGAGGAGGATGAGTATTCCGAGGAAGAAATGAATTATCATCTGCAGCTGATGAAGGAAGCGAAGCTCATCAAGCTGGAAACTGTATTCGATGAGGAAGAAGAGGAAGAAGAACTGCTCATCTACGGATTAACCTGGGAGGGGCATGAGCTGCTGGACAGCATCAGGGAAGAGGCAATTTGGCAGCAGCTGCTCGTTAAGCTGAAGCGGGAAAGAGGCAGTATGCCATTTTCCGTATTGCGGAAGCAGGCGGCGAAAGCAGCAGAGTCATACTATGCATCTGAATAGAAATGAGGAAATCATACCCTTATGCTCTTATAATCAAATTTATCTTTAAAAAGCATGTATTTTCCCCCTGGATCATATGATAGGACCAGAAAAAGGGATTGCCTCTCACGCAGAAGATATCGACAAGCATACAACCTGAGGGAAAGGTGTGGTGAAGACTTCCGACACATCCGTACTCGTTATCATGTGCACCAATAACAGATGATCTTCACCGCAAAAAAGGTGATTCTTGATATGAATTTTCCGGGAAAAAAGAAGTTTTATTTTCGAACAACCTGGCAAAACAAAAGTATCAAAATAATGGGAGGGTTGGGCATGCTCTGCATCTTTTCCGCAGCAAAAGATAAATTCCGGGAGGATTATCAGAAACAGCGGCAGACAGGACAAAAGCAAGATGCCAAGAGAACTGCAGCGGTTAAGAAATAAGGAGTGGACTGCGCACTCATAAAAACAGGCGTATAAGTACAGACTATAGGTAAAAAGCAAAAGAGGTGCAGATTGTGCGCAGTCGGTCTACATTCATCAAAGGATTCATGCTCGGGATTGTCATTGCCCTGGCAGTATGGCTGGTCGTGACTTATATAGCTTCCAAATTCATTTGATATGACAAAACACAGCTCTTCTAGAGCTGTGTTTTGTTTTGTTTGCGGGCGGCATTATTTTCAAATTCAGTTTCCGGATGACCATAATCACCATTCATCACTTGCTCATCCTGATCCAGCCCGATAGCTTCAGCTGCTTTATCACGCTGATCTGAATTATTTTGTTTTTGCTTCATATATCCACCTCCTGCCGATAGTGTGGCACTCCTGCCGGTAATTATGTAAGGACAGACAGGCTGTCCCTCTATATTAACGCTGTTGGGGGGAATAATAATAATTGTACGGATAAGGTGCCGGATATGGATAAGGAACAGGATATGGCACCGGATAAGGTGTGTTGTATCCATATTTATAACCATATCCAGGACCACTGATCAAAGCACTGCCAAGAAGTCCGCCAGCCAGCCCGCCAATGAACGGGATAAAGGCAAATCCGAATCGCTGGTCCTCTTGGTTCGTTCGATAGTCTGCTGTATAAGTCGATTGTCCATATGGATGCAAATAATAAGTGTAGCTCATCAACATTCCTCCTATTCCTTCACAGTATGCATGAAAGTCCAAGTGAGGATGGGCAAGTATCCGGCACAGGAGGAAAGTTTTCCAGGAAAGAAAGTCATTTACAGGACTAATTCGCAAAAAGGTTCATACACTAGTGATGATATGTCCATGTTTGTAAGACTGGATGACTGGGTATTAAGTTGATCATGTACTTATATGACGCAGAAAAGGACTGGATTATGCAGAAACTTCTTACGCTTTCATTATTGATTTTCTTTTTTGTCAGCAACCTTTGTCTCGTTCTATACTTACCATTCCATAATCTGAACCAGGATGACAATCCTGCCAAGGTCTTTGCAGATGCAAGGACACAGCCCGTGCTGCCTGAAAAGGACACTCATTCCGTGAAAGGCCCTCATTCCAGCGTTTTATCTGATAGAGATGATCAGCATTCTGCACACTTGTCCGAAGCGGTCATCGAACAGAAACAATATACTGCCGAAGAAATAGAGCTGCTCCAAAAATTGGTCCAAGCTGAAACAAGCGGAGAGGACTATATAGGTAAAGTAGCAGTGGCCACCGTCGTACTCAATCGTATGGAGAGTGATGAATTTCCTGACAGCATTCATGATGTGATCATGCAGGAAGGACAGTTTCAGCCTGTAAGCTCTGGTGTTATCTGGGAGAGCCATCCGACTGATGAAACGGTACAAGCAGTGGCTGATGCACTTGTGCGAAGGGATGATATGCAGGATATTGTCTGGTTCATGAATCCCAAAACCGCCACGACAAACTGGATAGCCGAAACACAGGTGCAAGTGAAACAAATCGGCAACCATGTTTTCTATCGTTAAGATGGACAGGCTCATCCAAAGCTACACAATCCTTTTGATTATTTGCCGATATCTCCGACGAAAAGCATGTTTTACATCTTTCCTGTCCGGAAAAAGATTAGGGAAGGATACAGGAAGGAGTTGTCAGCATTGGGTAAGCTGGATAATCAAATTGCAGTTGTGACAGGCGGAGCCACTGGTATTGGCAGAGCCACTGCTTCCCTATTCGCTGAAGAAGGGGCTACTGTACTGGCTGCAGATATCAAGGAAGAAGCATTGAAGGATCTGATAGAATCGATTCAAGCTGCCGGAGGGAATGCAGAAGCATTTGAAATAGATGTTTCCGATGAAAATAGCGTGCAGCGATTCGCTGATCAAGTGAAGGAAAAATACGGAAGGGTGGATGTGCTTTTCAATAATGCCGGCATCGATCAAGAAGGCGGTAAGGTACATGAGTACCCGATTGAGTTATTCGACAGCATCCAGAAGACAGATTTGCGGGGAACTTTCCTGATGAGCAAGTTCCTCCTCCCGCTGATGCTGGAAAACAAAAAAGGCGCAATCGTCAACAATGCCTCGATGAGCGGAAGCTTCGCTGATCTGGACAGGTCAGGCTATAATGCAGCCAAAGGCGGCATCATCAACTTCACGAAAGCCACCGCGATAGATTACGGCAGGCAAGGCATCCGGGCGAATTCCGTTTCTCCCGGTACAATCGAGACGTCATTGATCGATGAACTGACAGGGACGCAGGAAGAGGAGCAGGGGAAAGCATTCCGTGAATCAAACAAATGGCTTGCTCCGATGGGAAGATTAGGTGCTCCAGAAGAAATAGCCAAAGCTGTCTTATTCCTTGCGTCGGACGACAGCTCCTATATCACAGGGCAAGACTTGATCGTCGATGGCGGGCTGACAGCTTATACATGGCCAGGTAAAATGGTGATGGATGACAGCTGGAAGGAAACGACGCAATAAGAGCGGGGGATCCCTGCTCTTTTTTGTGCAGGTCGTTTGACAGGAAGATTGGCAAGGTATATGATTGATGTGTCAATTATTGACGCGTCAAATATTTTACAAAGGAGATAAGCCGATGACTGCTTGTTCTATCCGTCTACAAATTTTCCTGCAGCTGCAGGCAGTGAACAAGGAGCTCTGTTCGAAGTTCGAGGCTTGCTTAGGAGCCAGCACCTCACGTGTGGAGATCCTTCATTATCTGTTGCAGCATGAGGAGGTCACCCAGTCAGCACTGCAAAGGGAAGTGAATATCGATGCTGCAGCTGTCACAAGACATCTAAAGCAGCTTGAAGCGGCCGGGACGATCATCCGCTATAAAAAAGCAGATGATCAGCGTGCTACATGGGTGAAGCTGGAGGATGAAGCAAAGCGGCACATCGAGCAATCCTATCAGGAAAAGAGCAAGTTCGTGGAAGAAACGCTATCGGGCTTTTCGGAAGAAGAACTGGCTCAATTCCTGCGCATGCTGAGCAAAGTAAGTGAAAATGTCTCACGTGTCACAAAGAATCAGCTGGGAGGAGAAAATGAATGAACCACATATATGATAAAGAGGCCTTCCTGCAAATCGTGCAGGACCGCCGTTCCATCCGTCTTTATGACGAAGAAGTTAAAATCAGCAAGGAAGAAATGACCGAAATACTAACAGCAGCAACAAAAGCTCCTTCTTCCGTTAATCTGCAGCCGTGGCGCTTTGTGGTCATTGAGACTCCGGAAGCAAAAGCGAAGCTTGCTCCGCTTGCCAGATTCAATCAGCAGCAGGTCAAAACCTCCGCTGCAGTAATCGCTGTTTTTGCGGATATGAATAATCTTGACTACCTGGAAGAAATCTATGGAAAAGCGGTGGAACATGGTATGATGCCGCAGGAGGTCAAAGATCAGCAAGTAATCTCGATCCGTAATCTGCTTTCCGGTATCACGGAACAGCAAAATCGGGAAACAATCCTTATCGATGGCGGTTTGGTGTCCATGCAGATCATGCTGACTGCGAAAGCATATGGTTACGATACAAATCCGATTGGCGGGTTTGAGAAGGACCAAATCGCCGAAGCATTCGATTTGGATAAAAATCGATATGTTCCTGTCATGCTGATTTCCATCGGAAAAGCGGCAGATGCAGGCTACAAATCCTACCGAATGCCGGTAGAACAAATCACAGAATGGAAATAAGGAGAGAGAAACAATGATCATCATCCACGCTAGAATGTCAGTGAAACCAGAGAAAAAAGAAGAATTCCTTCAGGAAATCGAAGCAGTCATGGAAGGAAGCCGTGCCGAAGCTGGCAATAACAGCTATGATCTGTTCCAAGATCCAAAAGATGCAAACAGCTTTATCATGGTGGAAAATTGGAAGGACATGGAGGCTGTGCAAGCACATAATGCCAGCAGCCACTTCCAAAAATTCAGCAAAGCTGCCCAGGAAATGCTCAGCGCACCATTGGCAGCAGATGTTTATCAAGGCGAGAAATTGAATTAAAGAAAGAGGCTGGGATAAAAGTGTTTTAGCCAAACAAAAAACCGAACTATATTGCAAATCTTCATACGAAAATTTGCATAAGTTCGGTTTTTTGATTAGTTATCTATTCCAGCGGAGTGTTCTACCGAAGCGGCGCTCAAGAATAAGATTCGGTTT